>DATFCB010000518.1:0-4845 GCA_035253525.1 Pyrinomonadaceae bacterium
AACATGAAAACCGTCGAGACAACTCCTTTCACGGACCAGCGGCCGGGCACTTCGGGGCTGCGTAAGAAGACGCGCGTCTTCATGCAGCCCCACTACCTCGAAAACTTCGTGCAGTCGGTCTTCGACACCGTGCTTGAAGACACGCCCACAGGGTTTGCCTCCGAAACCCTCGTCGTAGGCGGCGACGGCCGCTACTACAACCGCGCGGCCATACAGACCATCCTGCGCATGGCCGCTGCCAACGGCTTCGGCCGCGTGCTCGTCGGCCGCGACGGGATACTCTCCACGCCCGCCGTCTCCGCCGTCATCCGCCGGCAAAACGCCCTCGGCGGCCTCGTGCTCTCGGCCAGCCACAACCCCGGCGGCCGCGACGCGGACTTCGGCATCAAATACAACACGCGCAACGGCGGCCCCGCGCCCGAAAATCTGACGGGGCGCATCTACGAACGAACGCTCAAGATCACACGCTACCAAACGCTGGATCACGCGGACGTTGACCTCGAACACGAAGGCAGCCTGCGCCTTGAAGAGACTGAAATCGTCGTCGTCAATTCGCTCGCGGACTACACGGCGGTGATGGAAGAATTGTTCGACTTCGACGCCTTGCGCGCACTCTTTGCGAGCGGCTTCCGCATGCTGTTCGACGCGATGAGCGCCGTCACCGGACCTTACGCGCGCCACATCCTCGAAGAGCGCTTGGGCGCTCAAACTGGCACAGTCATCAACGGCACGCCGCTCGAAGACTTCGGCGGGCATCACCCGGACCCGAACCTCGTGCACGCGGCCGAATTGGTCGAGAAAATGAGCGGCCCGGACGCGCCCGAGCTGGGCGCGGCGTGCGACGGCGACGGCGACCGCAACCTGATTCTGGGCCGGAATTTTTTCGTCACGCCGGGCGACTCCCTGGCCCTCATCAGCGAGCACGCGCAGAGTGCGATTCCCGGTTACCGTCAGGGCTTGGCCGGCGTGGCCCGCTCGATGCCGACGAGCACGGCGGTTGACCGCGTGGCCGCGACGCTCGGCGTCCACTGTTACGAGACGCCCACGGGCTGGAAGTTCTTCGGCAATTTGATGGACGCGGGGCTTTGCACAATCTGCGGCGAAGAGAGTTTTGGCACAGGCTCAAACCACCTCCGCGAGAAGGACGGGCTGTGGGCCGTCCTCTGCTGGCTCTCGATTCTCGCCGTCGCGCGCCAGCCCGTCGAGGAGGTCGTCCGCGAACACTGGCGGCGTTTCGGGCGCAGCTACTATCAGCGGCACGATTACGAAGGGCTTGAGCTGGCGGCGGCGACCGAGATGGTGGATAGCCTGCGCGACAAGCTACAGACACTTCCTGGGACACAGCTCGCCGGAAGCAAAATCAGACACGCGGACGACTTCAGCTACACGGACCCCGTGGACGGGAGCGTGAGCGCGCGCCAGGGTCTGCGCCTTCTCCTCGAAGACGGCTCGCGCATCGTCTGCCGCCTCTCCGGCACGGGGACCGAAGGCGCGACGCTGCGCCTCTACGTCGAGCGCTACCTGCAAGACGGAGGCGAAGGCGACATAGAGGACGTGCTCGCCCCTCTGGCGCAGGCGGCCAGGGAGTTGCTTGAGTTGCGCGCGAGATTTGGCACAGACGAGCCAACGATCATTACCTGAAGTCCCCGACAAAACGGGCCAAAAGAGGAAGACACAACGTATGAATCGTCGCCTGTTTCTGAACACCGTCTCTCACGCTGCCGCTGGTTTGTGTCTGGCGAAATTAAGCCCGGCCGCCTCCGCCGCCGTGAAGAAAAAGCTGGCGAGAATCGGGATGCAGCTCTACATGGTGCGTCGGGAGTTGGAGAAAGATTTCGAGGGCACGCTCAAGCGTGTCGCGTCGCTCGGCTACAGCGAGGTCGAGTTCGCGGGCTACTTCAACCACCCGCCGAAGGAGGTCAAGACATTGCTCGACCGCTACCGCCTCACCTCCCCCGCGGGGCACGTCCCGCTTGAGGCGCTTCGCGGCGACTTGAGTCAGACGATAGAAGCGGCCCACGTCATCGGGCACAACTACATCCTGGTCGCGTGGCTCCCCGAGGAAGAGCGCGTGTCGTTGGACGACTACAGGCGGCACGCGGACCTCTTCAACCGCGCCGGGGAAAAGTTAAAGAAGGCGGGCGTCCAGTTCGCTTACCACAACCACGACTTCGAGTTCACGCCTCTGGGCGGGCAGCTCCCTTACGACCTATTGCTTGAGCGTATGGACCCGGAGCTGGTGAAGTTGGAGTTGGACTTGTACTGGATAGCCAAAGGGGGCGCGGACCCTTTGAAGTATTTCGCGAAACAGCCAGGGCGCTTTCACCTCCTGCACGTCAAGGACATGGACTCGACACCGCAAAGATATTTCACGGAAGTCGGCCGCGGCGTGATAGATTTCAAAACCATCTTCGCGCACGCCCGCAAGGCCGGAGTCCGGCACTACTTCGTCGAGCAGGACGAGACGCCCGGCTCTCCCTTCGAGAGTCTTAAAATCAGCATGGACTATCTGAAGCGGCTTGAGTTTTGAATTGGCCGAAAGTGAGTTTATGAGATGTCTGAGGTGTGAATGAAGAATCATTGTCGCGTCGCCGCGTGTGTGCTGTTCCTGCTCATCTGCCAGTCGTCCATCCTGCCGCAGTCGCGTGCCGAGCTTCCGCCCTATAAGAATCCCGCGCTCCCGATTGAGAAGCGCGTCGAAGACCTCGTCTCGCGGATGACTCTGGAAGAGAAAGTCTCGCAGATGCTGAACAAGGCTGCGGCCATCGAGCGGCTGGACATTCCCGCTTATGACTGGTGGAACGAGGCGCTGCACGGCGTGGCGCGAGCGGGCACGGCGACCGTCTTCCCGCAGGCCATTGGGCTCGCCGCGACCTGGGACACGGACCTCATGCATCGCGTGGCCGACGTAATCTCGACCGAGGCGCGCGCCAAGTACAACGACTTCGCGCGCAAGGGCGAGCGCGGCCGTTACAAGGGACTCACCTTCTGGTCGCCGAACATCAACATCTTCCGCGACCCGCGCTGGGGGAGAGGCCAGGAGACTTACGGCGAAGACCCTTACCTGACCTCGCTCCTCGGCGTCGCTTTCGTGCGCGGCTTGCAGGGCGACCACCCGCGCTATCTGAAAGTAGTCTCCACGCCCAAGCACTACGCCGTCCACAGTGGGCCGGAGCCGGAGCGGCACAGCTTCGACGCCGTCGCCTCTGAGAGGGACATGCGCGAGACTTACTTGCCGGCGTTTCGCGCAACTGTGGTCGAGGGGCGCGCGGAGGGCGTGATGTGCGCCTACAACCGCACGAACGGCGAGCCGGCCTGTGCCAATAAGCAACTGTTCGAGATACTGCGCCGCGAGTGGGCCTTCAAGGGTCACGTCGTCTCCGACTGCGGCGCGATTGAAGACATTTACAAAGGACACCGCTTCGTCAAGACAGAGGCCGAGGCTTCGGCCGTCGCCGTCAAGGCGGGCACTGATTTGACCTGCGGTGGCGAATACAAGTCTCTGGTCAAGGCGGTCAAAGACGGGATCATCACCGAGGCGGAGATAGACGTGGCGCTCAAGCGCCTGATGCGGACGCGCTTTCGTCTGGGAATGTTCGACCCGCCGGAAATGGTCCCCTTCTCGCGCATCCCGCTCTCGGAGAACGACTCGCCCGCGCACAGACGGCTCGCACTTACCGCCGCGCGCGAATCAATCGTGCTCTTGAAGAACGCGAACAAGACTTTGCCCCTCGCCAAAGATTTGAAGACGATTGCCGTCATCGGCCCGAACGCGGACGCGCCCGCAGTACTTCTGGGGAACTACAACGGCACGCCCTCCAGCTCGACGACGCCGCTACAGGGCATCAGGGACAAAGTGTCTCCCGAGACAAGGGTCGTCTACGCGCTCGGCTCAACCTTGACGGGCGAGGAGAGCACGTCGGGGCCGGGGCGCGAGAAGTTGATCGAGGAATCGGTCGCCGCAGCGCGGGCTTCGGACGCAGTCGTTATGGTGCTGGGGATCGCGCCCACGCTCGAAGGCGAGGAGATGAAGGTGGAGGTCAAAGGCTTTCGCGGCGGCGACCGCACGGACCTTTCTCTGCCGGAGGCGCAGGAGAATTTATTGAAGGCCGTCCAGGCCACGGGCAAGCCCGTTGTCCTAGTCCTGATGAGCGGCAGCGCACTCGCGGTCAACTGGGCCGACGAAAATGTGCCAGCTATCGTTCAAGCATGGTATCCGGGCGAAGAAGGCGGCGCGGCCATCGCGGACGTGCTCTTCGGAGATTACAACCCGGCGGGCCGCCTGCCCGTCACCTTCTACAAGTCGGCGGACGACTTGCCGCCCTTTGAAGCCTACGGCATGCAGGGCCGCACCTATCGCTACTTCAAGGGCCAGCCGCTCTACCCGTTCGGGCACGGGCTGAGCTACACGAGATTCGTGTACGGCGATTTGAAGACGAGCGCGCGGACTATCAGGGCCGGCGCGAGCGTGCGTGTCAGTGTAGACGTGCGGAACGCGGGCGAGCGCGCGGGCGACGAGGTCGTGCAACTCTACGTGACGGACGTGGTGGCGTCTGTGCCAGTTCCCATCAGGTCATTGCAGGGAATCAGCCGCGTCTCGCTCAGGCCCGGAGAGAGGCGGCGCGTCTCGTTCACGCTCGCGCCGTCGCAGATGTCCGTGATTGACGACCAGGGCCGCCGCGTGGTCGAGCCCGGCGAGTTCCTGATTAGCGTCGGCGGCAAGCAGCCCGGCTTCGTGGGCACGGCCGACTCCCGTTCGACTGACACTATCACGCGCCGTCTCGTCGTCACAGGAAAGCCGACCGTCGTACCTTAAAGATTCAAGTGCCTATCTAACTCAACCCC
>DATFCB010000519.1:0-3195 GCA_035253525.1 Pyrinomonadaceae bacterium
CGGAGAATGATTGTAGGGGCAGGGCTCGTCCCTGCCCGCGGCGGCGGAAGAAATTAACAGGGGTGGACAGGATGGGCAGGATAAGGAGGCAGGCTCTTTATACTGTCTATCCTGTCCACCCCTGTTCGAATTTACTTTGAAGTGAGGCGGGCAGGGACGAGCCCTGCCCCTACAATTTCCCGGCGTCAATTGCCACTGTCCTGCACGATCCGGCAGAATTCCACGAGGCGGTTCTCGACCCAGAAGCGGTCCTCGCCGGTCGTGTCAGCGCCGACGAAGCCGACGTGGCCGCCGTGCTCCGGCGCGAGGAAGATGAGGTAAGAATTCTCGGCGATGGACGGGTGTTTGAAAGGGTAGAAGGGGACGAACGGGTCGTCCTGCGCGTGAATCATCAGCGTCGGCGTCCGTATCTTCGAGAGGAGCGGGAGCGCGCTCGCACGCTCGTAATACTCGTCCACGCTACTGTATCCGCCTTGCACTATCGTGTAATGCTGGTCGAAATCTCGTATGGTGCGGACGCGGCTGAGTGCTTCAGTGTCGTAAAGCTGCGGGAAGAACTTCCGCTTGCGGCGCACGCGCTTGCGCATGCTGCGTATGAAGCTCTGCTTGTAGAGCCAGTTGTCACGCCGCTCGATGGCGTCGGCGCAGGAGCCGAGGTCAATCGTCGGCGAGACGGCGCAGATGCCCTTCAACTCTTTTGGCACATGCGGCGCGTCTTCGCCCGCGAGCAGCAGGCACATGTTGCCGCCCATCGAAAAGCCTGCCAGGTAGATTGAAGAAAAGCCGTCCTTTTCAATCAACTCGCGCAGGACCGCGCGCAGGTCGCCGCTGAGCGCGCTGTTGTAAAGCGTCGGCGTCAGGTGCTCCGTGTTGCCGCAGGTGCGCAGGTTCAAACGGACGACATTAAAGCCCGCGCCGAAAGCCTTCTCGGCCGTGCCGAGCATGTAGACGGACGCGTCCGAGCCTTCCAATCCGTGCACGAGAACCAGAGTGGGATGCCGTAGACGATCCTTTTGCCAGCGGCAGTGTGCCAGCAGCCGCACGTCCGGCTCGACCTCGAAGATGCGTGCCTCATCCTTGCGGTGGGCGCGCTTGAGGAGGCCGCGGGGCCAGTAGTAGCCCGCGAGCGTCTGGGCGTGGCCGCTCGTGAACTTGGGGTGCGGCGTGAACGGTTTTATCTGAAGTAGGCTTGCTGCCTCTTCGAGAAACGCCGGGCGCGCGTCCTCGTGCGTGGTCACTTCTGCGTGCGTGTGTCTGCCCTGGCGCGTGCGTCCCTGAAAAACGGCTCGCTCTGTAACGTTAAACTCGGTGCTCATTTTCTCTCTTCTCATGTGGGGCGAACCGGGCCGCCGACGGTAAGGCTACACAACCACGGGCCTGGCTCGTCCCATCCCCCGTAATGATTGTTGAGTTACTCCGGGCTGTAAGACGCTCTCTGAGATAGTTCGTTGCGGAAAGGCGGAGCTTACGGGGGCGACTCCGCTTCAGGCAGCTTTCAAAACAATTCATGTGCCGGAAGGCGCGCGTCGTCAAATCCACGGGCCTTCTCGTACCGGAGTGCGAGCATTGTAAATCGTAAATCGTGAATCGTAAATCGTAAATCGTGGAAAAAATCCGTTCGACGATTTACGATTCACGATTCACGATTTACGAGCTTTTTGCCGTGTCGCGGGCGCTCAAGGGGGCGACGCCCGCGCACAACCGGCTTGTGAGAGAAGCGCTGGAAAGTTTTGGCGCTCTTTCCGGCGCGGAGACGGCTTATTGGAAGGCTTGCCGTCAATCAACTGATGATGGACGGATGGGCCGCCCAGGCTTTGCGGAAGTCCCGGCCCGGTCAGGCCAACCGCGTAGGCTCGCCGGGCGGCGGGTCGCCTGCGGGGGGCGGACTCGGGTCCGGCTCGCGCACGGGCGCTACGGGCGAAGGCTCCGCATCCGGCGGGAGCGGCAGAGGCGACGGGTCCGGGGCGACCGGAACGTCCGGCCCAATCGGCGGCGTCTCGGGCTCACCCGGCTGCGGCAAAGGCTCTGACGGCTGCGGCGGATCGGTGTTCGGGTTACGACTCATAAATGAATACCTCAATCTGAAGTTTTAAGAGCGACTGGCAGAACTTAACACAAAAAGCGGTGATAAGTGATAAGTGATAAGTGATAAGAGAAAGAAAGAGGTTTTAACTCATCACTTATCACTCATCACTTATCACTCTTCTGTTGCGTTGCACGTCGGCGACGACGAAGCGGATCATACGGTAGTTGATGCGCGGGGGCAGCACGTCGCGCAGGGGGCGCAGGAGGTCCGTCCCGACCTGTTCGATGGCCCTCTCTATCAGCGCGCGGTCGGCGTCCGTGACGTGGCGTGAGAGGTCGAAGGGGCGATTCTGCGTGATGCACTCGGCCAGATGTTTCTCGACGGTCATCGCCGTCAGCCCACGCCGCTGGCAAATCTCTTCGATGGATAAGCCTTCGTTGTAGAGCGCATACGTCTCGTCAACCGTGCTGACGGCTTTCGCCTTCGGGGCACGGGCTGCGGTCGTTGGCCCAAAACTCGCAGTAGCGAGCGCGCTCAGCGAGGTCTCCGGCAGGGCCAGTTCCACCACGGCGCGCTCGCGCATCACGTCGCCGCCGAGCGCGGTCAGCGAGACGGTCGGATAAGCGCCGCCCGTCACGTGCAGGCAGCCGGCCGAGACGAGCGCGTCTATGTAGTCCATCAATTCGTCCTGCGTCATGTCGTCGAGGATGCCGTAGGTCGAGAGCTGGTCTAAGCCGGCCTGAAGGACGGTGCGCGCGCGTGAGCCGCGCAAGGTCGAGGCCAGCATCCCCTTGCCGAAGCGCCCCTGCATGCGCGCCGCGCAGGCCAGAATTTTACGGACGAGCAAGCCCTCTTCTTCGGTCAGGGCGCGCGCCTGTGTGACGCTGACGCCGCCGCGCGCCTCCGTCGGGGCGGCTGCGGCCGTCACGGCCTCGTCGCTGGCCCGGCGCACGCGCGAGCCTTCATCCAGCTCGCGCTCAAGGTCTAGGCCCGTGGGCACGTGTTCTCTGACGAAATCGTCGAGCGCGGTCGGCTCCTCCAGCGGCGCGCTCGCTCTGGGGTCGCGCGCCGCCATCGGTCGCGCGGGCGCGACGCAGTTGCCGCACGTGCCGCAGTTGGCGGCGTGGTGCGCGTCGCCGAAGTAGTCCAGGATGAAGGCGCGGTAGCAG
>DATFCB010000520.1:0-3652 GCA_035253525.1 Pyrinomonadaceae bacterium
GGCTCGTTCCGTCTCAGGCTCAACGACGTTGCCATCAACCCCGGACAGATTGCGTCACTGACGGGGTTCATCGTCAACGCTCAGCAGACGGCAATCCCCGAGCCGGCGACGATGATTCTGCTCGGCACGGGAATGGCCGGCCTCGCGGCGAGAATGCGTAAACGCCGCAAAGCCACCAAAGAGTAAGGCAAAATTCAAAATTAGAAATGCAGAATGGAAGACCGGGAGCCGCGCTCTTTGTCTTCCATTCTGCATTTCTAATTTTGAATTTTTAATTTATCTCGTATCATTCCGTTAGTGCGAAGCGTTATCTCGGCAGATAAGATGCGCGTCATTGACCGTCTGACGACGGAGCGCTTTGCCACGCCTTCTCTGCTCTTGATGGAAGCGGCGGCCAACGCTTCGGCCCAGGCCATCACGGCTCGTTTGCCTGACGGCATCGCAGGCCGCCGCGTTCGCATTCTCTGCGGGCGCGGCAACAACGGGGGCGACGGTGCAGCCCTCGGCCGTTCGCTCTCGCTCGCGGGCGCGCGAGTTGACGTGGTCCTCTTCGGCCGCGTCGAAGAGACTAAAGGCGACGCCCGCACGAATTTCGAGATGGCGCGCAAGCTCTCAAGCTTCAAGGCCGGCTCGCACACTGAGCCCCCGCCGCTGACTTTCAGCGAGTGCGTATCCGTCACCGAATGGGAAGAGATTGCCGCGCACAGTTACGATGTCATCGTGGACGCGCTTTTTGGCACAGGGCTCACGCGCCCGCTCGAAGGCGTCCACCGTCAGGTCGTGGAGCACCTGGAACTCCTACATAACGCGCGCGAGCGGGCGCACGCAAGCCGCCCGCTCTTCGTCTCGCTGGACATTCCTTCGGGCCTCAACGCGGACTCCGCCGCGCTCATAGGCGCAACCGTCCGCGCCGACCTGACAGTGACCTTCACGGCACCCAAGCCCGCGAACGTCCTGCCGCCCGCGTCACACTACAACGGCGAGCTGGTCGTCGCGCACATAGGCTCGCCGCCGGCCCTCCTCGAAGCCGTAACCGGGCAGGCTGGTCTTTTTCTGACCGAAGAAGCGGACGCGCTCTCATGGCTCGTCAAGACGCGTTACGCCCCGGACTCTTACAAGAACACGCACGGGCACGCGCTCGTCGTCGCGGGCTCGCGCGGCCTGACGGGCGCTGCCGTCTTGTGCGGCCAGGCGGCCATGCGCGCCGGAGCCGGCCTCGTGACGATTGCGACACCGGCGACGGCTCAGCCGGCGGTGGCCGCGCGTGCGATGCCTGAGATTATGACGGCGGCGCTCCCGGAGACGGCCAACGGCGCGGTCAGCTTTGAAGCAATCATAGAGGTGCTAACGCTTGCGGCGCGCGCGAGCGCTGTCGCCGTCGGCCCCGGCCTTTCAAACGAAGACGAGAGCACGCGCCGCTTCATACGCGAACTAATCGAGCGCCGCACGACTGCGCTCGTGATTGACGCGGACGGCCTGAACGCGCTCGCGCCCTGGCCCAAAGAATTACACGGCTCACGGGAGATGCCACTCGTGCTCACTCCGCATCCGGGCGAGATGCTTAGGCTCCTCGGCACAAACGACCACGAAGCGCTCGCTGATCGCGTCGAGGCGGCGCGCGCTTTTGCGACCGCGCACGGGGTCTTACTGGTCTTGAAAGGCTCGCGCACGCTCATCGCTTCGCCCGACGGGTGCGTCTTCGTCAACCCGACGGGCAACGCCGGGCTCGGCACGGCCGGCGCGGGCGACACTCTGACCGGCATCATCACAAGCTTTCTGGCACAGGCTTACGGCACGCTCAAACGCGACGCAGACGCGCTCAACGCAGTCGTCGCTGCCGTTTACGTCGGCGGCCTGGCCGGGGACATTGCGGCGCGCCGGAAGGGTAAGCGCGCGCTCGTCGCCTCGGACATCAGCTTGAATCTGGGCGCGGCGATTCGCTCGCTAGACCCCACGGGGGAGCAGCCGTGAGCGGCCAGCTTTTACAGACCGTGCCGGCGGGCCGCTGGACTTCCCGCAGCGCCGATGAGACATTCGACCTCGGCGCGCGCGTCGGGTCGTCTCTCGCGGGCGGCGAAATCCTACTGCTCGATGGGCCGCTCGGCGCGGGCAAAACAATCTTCGCCAAGGGGCTGGCCCACGCGCTCGGGATAGATACGGACGAAGTGACGAGCCCGTCTTTCACGCTCGTCAACGTCTACGACGAGGGCCGGTTGAAGCTCTACCACCTGGACCTCTACCGCCTGAGCGAAGGCCCGGCCTCTGCGCACGCGGTTGACCTTGACGAATTGCTGACGGACGAGAGCGCCGTCTTCGTCATAGAGTGGGCCGAGCGTATGGGGCGCTACCCTTTGCCCCCGCCCGTCTGGCGGGTTTCGATTACGGGCGACGGCGATGCGCCCCGCGACATCAACGTCTCACGAGTTGACACATGAAGAGTAATTATAGCCACTTGCGATTGAGTGTGAGCAATAGGAAATCTCACGCTGGAGGCGCAAAGGCGCGAAGAAAACGAGAGTCTTCTCTTTGCGCCTTTGCGCCTCCAGCGTGAGATGTTTTCTTCAGGCTACACTCAACTGAAAACCGACATAAATACTAAGGAGAAGAGAGAAGATGCCATACCCGGAAATCATGATTCGCCCGATGAGGGAAGAACTCACCAGGCTCGGGGCCGAAGAGTTGAAGACACCCGAGGACGTTGACCGCGCGCTCGGCCAGGAGAAGGGCACGCTGATGGTGGTCGTCAATTCCATCTGCGGCTGCGCGGCCGGCAAGGCGCGTCCCGGCGTCGCACGCGCCCTTCAGCACCCCGTCCGCCCCGACCGCGTCGCCACCGTCTTCGCCGGGGCCGACATCGAAGCGACCGAAAAGGCGCGCGGCTACTTCACGGGCTACCCGCCCTCCTCGCCCTCCATCGCGCTTTTGAAAGACGGCCAACTCGTCTACATGATGGAGCGCCGCCAGATCGAAGGCCGCATGCCCGACCAGATTGCGGAGGAACTAACGAAGGCTTTTGACGAGCACTGCGCAACATAAGTCTGAGTTGTCACTATAATAGTTATAATCTTTGCAGTGTAATCTATGAAGATTTGCCTCACTTGTCGGCGTTGCGCCGAAGATGAAGATACTTCCTGTGCGGACGGGCATCAGAATCTTCGTCAAGTACGGCGTGGCTCACGAATAATTAGCCAGAAATACCGTCTTGACAAAGAGCTTGGTAGTGGAGCGATGGGGACGGTTTACGCGGCGACTCATCTTGGGCTTGACCGGGTTGATGCCGTCAAGCTGCTTCAATGGGACTCCATTCTTGACAGCATTAGACGTTCCCAGCCCAACTTGTTGTCTGATTCAGAGGAGATCGAGCGGCGGCGACAGTTAACATTTCAACGCTTTCGTCGTGAGGCCAAATCAGCCGCCAGCATCAAGCATCATAATGTCGTCCAAGTTTTCGACTATGATGTCTTGACTGATGACGAAGCATACATATTCATGGAACTGATTGATGGGCAGACTCTACAAGAATATATAAAACCCGTTCGTGAAATCCCTCTATCTCAAGTTGTCGCGATTGCGCGGCAGGTAACTGCTGGAATAAGAGAAGCACACCACAGGAAGGTCATACACAGAGACCTCAAGCCTGCGAATATTATGC
>DATFCB010000521.1:0-5587 GCA_035253525.1 Pyrinomonadaceae bacterium
CCCGTCCCTGGCCTCGACCACCGCGTAGCCCTTCATCCCGAGCAACGTTTTCATCATTACGCGGCTATCGTCGTCGTCTTCCACGACGACGATGACGCGAAGGGGTTGGGGGATTTCCATCGTTAAAAAAACGCTCTCGGCAGCCGCTGGAGAAGTGAGGCCACTTGGGAGAGTGGAGAACTTGCCGCCGAATCTGTTCTCCGTGCCTCGAAGATGTTAAGTCGGAATCGGGCTGAGCCTGGGAACGTGAAGTTAAGGGCGCTGGGCTTCAGCCTTCGACCTTCACCGCCTGGTAGAGCGCTAATCTACACGACAGGAGGGCGGAAAATCTGTACGGTGCTGTACGCAGCCTCGGCGCGAGTCGCAACTGATGAGCCAGTTCAGGTCGGGCTAGCCCGTCGTCGTCGTCGTGACTTTCGATGCGTGAGGGCGTAGACGCTCTCGCGTACAACCCTCTCCTTTGAGAATCCTACACTCGGCATCAGGTCTAGCTTAACGACCTTCTCCTTTTGTCGTTTGCCGTATTCACCGACGGACACGCGTGACGGGAGAAATCTGATGCTCGACTTAGCGTTGGAACAAATTTATCGAGACGCCGAATTCATGATAGACGCCTGCGCGGAATTGCGGCGGGAGTGCAGGCGGCAGCAGAGACTGATGTCGGCGCAGCGCGAGAGGATGACAGACTGGCGCGAGAGGCTGGACGAGTGGAAAGAGATGCAGGCCAGGGAGGACGAATTGTTTTAAGAATCGCCGGGCGACGGCTAGACCGTCTCCAACAAGGCGCGCACGACCGCTTCGATCTTCTCGGGGCTGTCGTCTAAGGGCCGCGACACGGCCGACCATCTCCCAGTCAGTCACTTCGCCGCGCTAACGGCTCATCTTCACTGCTATCTAGGGCTTAGCCTTTGAGCTTTCCACGGTTCGGGAGTATAATTTTCGTACTGTTTGGACAGCAGAGTATATCTGCGGTGTAGGAACGGGAAGCCTTTCCCTTGCATCGTCTCTTCTATCCGAGTGATCTAAGGGAATCCCCCACAAGCGATC
This sequence comes from Pyrinomonadaceae bacterium, assembly GCA_035253525.1. Classification (GTDB taxonomy): domain Bacteria; phylum Acidobacteriota; class Blastocatellia; order Pyrinomonadales; family Pyrinomonadaceae; genus QHXM01. The sequence continues at coordinate 1,048 of DATFCB010000521.1, forward strand.
ACGCAACGGGCAGGTGTGACATCCGGCCAGGAGTAATCTCGCCGCCGGACGCGCGAACTTCGCATTGCGAGAGGCTAAGGAGGCCCCGACTCATGTCGCAACAGATAGACCTCGAAAATCGGCTGCTCCAGGCTTTACCCGAAAGCGACCGCCGGCAACTCAACACAATTCTCACCCCCGTTCATCTCACACAGGAGCAAAGCCTCTACGTGCAGGGGGACGCCTACGAGTATCTTTACTTCCCGCTGGACGCGGTCGTCTCCACGGTCGCCATTATGGGCGACGGGGCGACCGTCGAAGTCTTCATGACCGGGCGCGAGGGCGTCACCGGCATCGTCTCCGTGTTCGGGGATCACAGCGCACGCAACTGGACGCGCGTGCTCATCGCGGGCAGCGCCCTGAGGGCGAAGGCCGATGTCTTGAGGCAACTCTTCACGAGAAGCGAGGAGGTGCAGCGCGTGATGCTCAACTACTACCGCTCGCTCATCACGCAGATTTCGCAGCGCGCCGTCTGCAACGGGCGGCACACGATCTTGCAGCGCCTCGCCTGCTGGATGCAGATGCTGCACGACCGCGTCGGCGCGGACGAGATTCGACTGACGCAGGAAGAGATGGCGGGCAAGCTGGGCGTGCGGCGCGCGGGCGTGACGCAGGCGGCGCGCGCGCTCCTCGCTTCGGGGGCCGTCAACTACAATCACGGCCGCATCAACGTGCTCGACCGGTACGCCATCGAATCAGTCGCCTGCGAGTGTTACAAGGTTCACCGCGAAAATTTCGATTTCCCCGGCGAAAAAATTGGGGGGGGCAAATCGCGCGCCACTGGCCCGCCTCCTGATTCCGTCACGCCAGCCGCCGAAAACAGATTGAGGCTTCTGTCTGAGCGCCGCCCTCGTCAGTCGCCTCTTACCTGAGGCTCAGATTCGCGTGCGTCTCGTTCGGCCTGACTCTCGGAGTAGATGATGACGCCGCCCCCTGGCGGTCGCCGTCGTGGATGGAGACGATGACTAACACAACGGCCACCGCAACAGTCGGGGCGCTAGGTGGTATAAACGGCAAGCGAAGGGAATCGCCGGAAGTCGAGGGGAGTCGGGGGCTCTATCTTTCAGAAAGAAAGTTGTCGAACTTTTCCGCCACTTCTAACACGCTCTCCTGACGTATCGTCATCCTCGGGACGAGAAAAGGAAGAAGGTGTCATCCGAAACATCCGCGGACGACACCTTCGCTTTTCATCCCTGTGGCTTCACGGTCAAGCTCTTTCTTCCGACCGTCAAGAGGCGGCGCGAGCGGCCGTCATTCGTAAGCAACCTAAGCTCACGCCGCCTCTCGAATGCGTCGTTCGCCATGAAGCATGCGCGAACTATAGCTCGTAAGGGGCGAGAATTCCGTACGCTTACGTGCAGACGCGTCGCGCGCGTGCCTTGTATAGTCCGCGATGGTTAAACCCACAAGAGCGTAGCTCAATTTGGTTTCGCGTCACGTTGATCTTCTTTGGGGAGTGATGCGATCAGGACGAGCAAGGGGAGGGTTGGAGGGCGAGTTAATTGACAACTCGCCCTCCATATTGTTGAGTACGACATCGTACAGACGTTCTCTGCGTCCTGGTATATCTTTAGTGTTCCCCTGAACTAGGATATTCGCTCAGTCGGCGAGCCGTAACCTTTCCTTCACGCGCTTGCGCTCGCTTCTGACTGCGGTCGCGCAAATCCCCCGAGAGTCGCCCGCGCTGGTTACGGATTCACCGCTTAATTCGGAATCATGTAAGGGTTTTCGTAGGAGATAACTATGCTTACTGAACAGAAGGAAATTGTTTCTCAGTCTTCGATGACGGGGCGCGCGGCGACTGCTGCGCCCGACCTGATTTGCCTGTCGCACCTGCGCTGGGATTTCGTCTATCAGCGGCCGCAACACCTCCTGAGCCGCTTCGCCAAAAAGCAGCGCCTGTTTTTTATCGAAGAACCTATTTTCGACGACGGCCCCGCGCGCCTGGACATGAGCCCACGCGACTGCGGCGTCCACGTGGTCGTGCCGCGCCTGCCGAGAGAACTCGAAGGCACGGACGCGGTCGCGTCCACGCAGCGCGAGCTGATTGACCGCCTTTTCGCGGAGCAAAAGATTAACGACCACGTTCTCTGGTATTACACGCCGATGGCCGTCGCCTGGACCAAACACCTGCGCCCGCTCGCGACCGTCTACGACTGCATGGACGAGCTGTCCGCGTTCAAGGGAGCGCCGCGCTCGCTCAGGGAGAACGAGCTGGCTTTATTTGAGCGCGCCGACCTGGTCTTCACCGGCGGCCACAGTCTTTACGAGGTCAAGCGCGAGCAGCACCGAAACGTCTACGCCTTCCCGTCGAGCATTGACGCGCCGCACTTCGCGCAGGCGCGCTCGATGACGGGCGAGCCCGAAGACCAGAAGAACATTCCGCACCCGCGCTTAGGGTTCTTCGGCGTGATTGACGAGCGCATGGACATAGAGCTTTTAGACGCGGTCGCCGAGGCGCGGCCCGAGTGGCAGCTCGTGATGATCGGGCCGGTCGTCAAGATTGACCCGGCGGAGCTGCCCCGCCGCGACAACATTCATTACCTCGGCAGCAAAAGTTATGCGGAGTTGCCGGCATATCTTTCGGGCTGGGACGTGGCGTTGTTGCCGTTCGCGCGTAACGAGTCAACGCGCTTCATCAGCCCGACCAAGACGCCCGAGTATCTGGCGGCCGGTCGCGCCGTGGTCTCGACTTCGATACGCGACGTTGTTCGCCCGTACGGCGAGATGGGGCTCGTCCACATCGCGGACGCGCCCGCAGAGTTCGTCGCGGCCGTCGAGCGCGCGATGAGCGAAAACGCCGCAGCGCGGCTGCGTGAGGTGGACGCCTTCCTGGGCCAGACTTCATGGGATCAGACCTGGGGGCGCATGAACGAGCTGGTCGAAGACGTAATCGCCGCCCGCCGCGCGGAACTCGCGCCGCGCCCCGCGCGCGCCGCGTCAGCCACCGCCGCCTACGCGTCGAGCTTTGTGACGGGAGATTAAACGCGCATTTCTTTGCGTCTTTGCGCCTTTGCGTGAAATACCAAAACCACTCACGCTGGAGGCGCTGGAGACGCAAAGGGTAATACGCAGATCGAACACTGGGGAGGAGAAGTTAGATGTTTGATTATTTAATTGTCGGGGCGGGTTTCGCCGGGAGCGTTCTGGCCGAGCGCCTGGCGGCCGGCTCGGATAAAAAAGTCTTAATCTGCGACAAGCGCCCGCACGTCGGCGGCAACGCTTACGACCATTACAACGACGCGGGGATTTTAGTCCACAAGTACGGCCCGCACATCTTTCACACCAACTCGCGCGAGGTCTTCGAGTATCTGTCGCGCTTCACCGAGTGGCGCTCGTACCAGCATCGCGTGCTGGCACACGTTGACGGGCAACACGTCCCCATCCCGATTAATCTGGACACCATCAACAAGCTCTACGGCCTGAACCTCACCTCGTTCGAGGTCGAGGCGTTCTTCAAACGTGTGGCCGAACCCGTCGAGCGCGTGAGGACCAGTGAGGACGTGGTCGTCTCGGCGGTCGGGCGCGAGCTTTACGAAAAGTTCTTCCGCAACTACACGCGCAAGCAGTGGGGGCTGGACCCTTCGGAACTGGACGCCTCCGTCACCTCAAGGGTTCCGACGCGCACGAACCGCGACGACCGCTACTTCACGGACACGTACCAGGCGATGCCGCTCAACGGCTACACGCGCATGTTTGAAAAGATACTCGACCACCCGAACATCAAGATCATGCTCAACGCGGACTACCGCGAGATAGAGGACGAGATTCCCTACAAGGAGATGATCTACACGGGGCCTGTGGATGCTTACTTCGATTACTGCTACGGCAAGCTCCCTTACCGCTCGCTTGAATTCAAGCACGAGACGCACGACCGCGAAGTCTTCCAGCAAGCTCCGGTCGTCAACTACCCGAACGAGCACCTCTACACGCGCGTCACGGAGTTCAAGTACCTGACCGGCCAGGAGCACTCGAAGACGAGCGTCGTTTACGAGTTCCCGAAGGGCGAGGGCGACCCTTACTATCCCGTGCCGCGCAGGGAGAACGCGGAGCTTTACACCAAATACAAGGCGCTTGCCGACCAGACGCCGGGCGTGCACTTCGTCGGGCGGCTCGCGACCTACAAGTATTACAACATGGACCAGATCGTCGCGCAGGCTCTAACGGTTTACTCGAAGATGAACAGCGTGAAGCGCAAAGAAGCCCTCGTCATGGTCAGCGGGATCACACGCAGTGGTAACGGAAGTGGAAACGGACACAGCAAGACCCGGCACCTTCCATCTCCACCGAGTCAGCCACTACAACCAGTGACCCAGACTTAACGCTGCGGCTTTGCCGCCGGATGTGAGGTGAGGCTTCGCCTCGCCCCTTAGCTGAAGCAAGGAATGGGCTTTGCCCCTGTTCGGGCTCCGCCCGGCGTTTGAAATGACTGATTTTGCGGTGCAAGCTGAAGCGCTGGCCCTCTGGGCCGGCGTGGAAGCGACAGTTAACAGAGTAGGAA
>DATFCB010000522.1:0-4932 GCA_035253525.1 Pyrinomonadaceae bacterium
GGAACCACGAGAACCTCTGGAACATAGACCAGCAGAAGCAGACGGGCCTGTGGGACACCTGGGGCCACATGTTCCGCTACATGGGGATCACGAAATCTTTCGGCGCGCCGCTCGACTACGTGAGCGAGGCGGACGACTTCTCGAAGTACAAGGTGCTGATCGCGCCGGCCTACCAACTGATTGACGAGGAACTGGTGCGCAAGTGGGCGCGTTACGCCGAAGCAGGCGGCCACCTCGTCCTGACCGCGCGCACGGGGCAGAAGAAGCGGAACGGCCAGTTGTGGGAGGCGCGCTGGGCTGAGCCAATTTACCAGCTCATCGGCGCGGAGGTCTCCTTCTTCGACCTGCTCTTGCAGGATGGCAAGGGCGAGGTCCGCATGAACAATGACGTGCGCGAGTGGAACGTCTGGGCCGACGTGCTCAAGCCGCTTCAGGGCACGGAGAGCCTGGCACAATATTCCAATCAGTTCTACGCGGGGCAGAGCGCCGTGACTTACAGGCGCGCGGGGCGCGGGAGCGTGACCTACATCGGTGTGCAGACGAAAGACGGCCGGTTGGAGAAGGAGGTCTTACGCGAAGTCTACAAGCGCGCGGGGCTCACGACCACGGATTACCCGGCCGGCGTTTTCGTTGACTGGCGCGACGGCTTCTGGGTCGCGGTCAACTACTCCTCGCGCCCGGCCGACATCCCCACGCCGAAAGGGGCTGAAATTCTCTACGGCACGACACCGCTCAAACCGGCCGACGTGCTCGTCTGGAGATGAGCGAGGAAGAGGAGGCATGAGACTGCGCTTCAAGCTCACAATGACTTTGGTGTTTGCGGCCCTGTTAATCTTCGCCGTCATTCCACCTCGCGCGGCCTCTTCTTTCGCTGGCGCGTATCAATACCCATTTCAAAACCCGGACCTGCCTGCCGAAGAGAGAATCACAAACATTCTTTCGCTGATGACGCTCGAAGAGAAGATAGAGTGTCTGGGGACGACGCCGAGCGTGCCGCGTCTTGGCATCCGTGGCGCGAACCACATGGAGGGCATACACGGCCTGTCCGTGGGCGGCCCCGGAAAGTGGGGAGGGAGCGTGTCCGTGCCGACGACGACCTTCCCGCAAGGGTACGGTCTGGGCGAGACCTGGGACCCGGAAGTCTTGCGGCGGGCCGCCGCGGTCGAAGGCTACGAGGCGCGCTACATTTTCCAGACCGATAAGTTCAACAAGAGCCGCAGCGGCCTGGTCATACGCTCGCCCAACGCGGACCTCGGTCGCGACCCGCGCTGGGGCCGCACGGAAGAGTGCTACGGCGAAGACCCTTACCTGACGGGGACTTTGACGGTCGCCTTCGTCAAAGGCTTGCAGGGCGATCATCCGAAGTACTGGCAGACCGCCTCGCTCCTCAAACATTTTCTAGCCAACAGCAACGAGAACAACCGGGGCAGCTCATCCTCTGACTTCGACGAGAGACTTTTCCGCGAGTACTACTCTGTGCCATTTCGCATGGGCATCATGGAGGGCGGCGCGCGCGCCTTCATGGCCTCTTACAACGCCGTCAACGGCACACCGATGCACGTCAACCCTATCTTGAAAGAGGTCGCGGTTCGTGAGTGGGGCGAGGACGGCATCATCTGCACGGACGGCGGCGGGATGAAACTCCTTGTCACGGGCCACAAGCGTTTTCAAGGGTTCGAGGAAGCCTCTGCGGCCGTTATCAAGTCCGGCATCGGACAGTTTTTGGACGACTACCGCGAGCCTGTCCGCGGGGCGTTGAAAAAAAATCTGCTGACCGAAGCCGACATAGACGTTGTCCTGCGAAACACTTTCCGTGTGATGATCCGCCTCGGCCTATTAGACCCGCCGTCGCGCGTCCCCTACACGAAGATCAAAGACACCGGCGAGCCGTGGCTGACTGAGGAGCACAAGTCGCTCGCGCGGCTGGTGACGCAGAAGTCAATCGTGCTCCTGAAGAACGCGAACGCGCTTCTTCCGCTCGACCGCCGCGCAATAAAATCCGTCGCCGTCATCGGCCCGCGCGCCGACCAGGTGCTGCTCGACTGGTACAGCGGCACTCCGCCCTACGTCGTCACGCCGCTCCGAGGGATAAGGGACAAGGTCGGAGCAAATGTTGAAGTGAGACACGCGAAGGGCGACGACAATGATGAGACTGAAAGAGTCGCGCGCTCGTCGGACATCGCCGTCGTCGTCGTCGGCAACCACCCGACGTGCGACGCGGGCTGGGAGAAGTGCCCCACGCCGAGCGACGGCAAGGAGGCCGTGGACCGTCTTTCCATACAGCTCGAACAGGAGGAGTTGATTAAGCGAGTCTACAAGGCGAACCCGAAGACGGTGGTCGTGCTGAGGGCGAGTTTCCCTTACGCGATTAACTGGACTCAGGAGAACGTGCCCGCCATCGTCCACTTGGCGAACAACAGCCAGGAGGAGGGTAACGCCCTGGCCGACGTGCTCTTTGGCGACTACAACCCGGCGGGCCGCCTCGTGCAGACCTGGCCCAAATCCGAGGAGCAGTTGCCGCCGATGATGGACTACGACATACGCCACGGCCGCACCTACATGTACTTCAAGACTGAACCGCTTTACCCTTTCGGCCACGGCCTGAGCTATACCACTTTCAGTTACTCGAACCTCCGCACGAGCGCCGCCCACCGGAGCCCGAACAGTCCCATCAGCATCAGCGTGGACGTGAAGAACACGGGCCGACGCGCGGGCGAAGAGGTCGTGCAGCTTTACGTCAAACATCTCAACTCGGCAGTCGAGCGGCCGCTCAAAGAGTTGAAGGGCTTCGCGCGCGTCGCCCTGCGTCCGGGCGAGATGAAGACCGTCCGGCTAACTCTCAAGGCGGAACAACTCGCCTACTGGGACGCCGCGCGCCGCCGCTTCACAGTCGAGGATGGCCGTGTCATGGTCATGATCGGGAGTTCTTCGGCCGACATTAAATTGGAAAAAGCCGTCCGCATCGTCGGCCGGCGATGAGCAACGAAGAAATCAAAGCGGACGGGCAGGGCAGGCAGGATGAAAGGATTTGAGCTAGAAAATCTGAAAGCTCAAAAAGGATTTGAGCTTTCAGGTTTGAGATTTTTAATTCTTATCCTGCTGACTTGTTGGCCCATTTGTGCCGGTGCGTCGGGGCGCATCATTGCTGAGCCTTACAGGTGGCGCAGCGTGGTGATTGTCGGCGGCGGCTTCGTCACGGGCCTCATCACGCACCCACTTCAGCGCGGCCTCATCTACGCGCGTACGGATGTCGGCGGAGCTTACCGCCGCGACTCGCACGCCTCGGAGTGGGTTCCCATCACGGACATGATAGGGATGAGCGACTGGCACCTGACGGGAATCGAGAGCCTGGCCGTTGATCCGTCCGACCCGAACCGCGTCTACCTCGCAGCGGGCATCTACACCGACCCGCGCGCCGCGAACGGCTCTCTGCTGTGCTCGGAAGATAGAGGCCGCACGTGGCGTCGCACGTTGATGCCTTTCAAGATGGGCGGCAACGAGGCGGGCCGCAATGCGGGCGAGCGGTTGATGGTTGACCCCAACGACGGGCAGGTTCTCTTCTTCGGCTCGCGCCGCGACGGCCTCTGGCGCAGCGCCGACCGCGGCGCGACGTGGCAGAAGGTCGAGAGCTTTCCTTTCAAGCCCGAGCCCGCCCTCGCCGTCAAGGGCGAGTCCGGCTTTGTGCTTTACGAGAGGCCGGCGGTCGGCATAGTCTTCGTGCAGTTCGACGCGCGCGGCGGCCCGCGCGGCAAACCTACTCAGACAATCTATGTCGGGGTGTCAACGCCTGACGCGAGCATCTATCGCAGCACGGACGCCGGGCGCTCCTGGTCTCCCGTCCCCAATCAGCCGCGAGGCTTCCGGCCCAACCACGCCGCGCTCGCATCGGACGGCATGCTCTACCTCTCCTACGGCAAGGAGCCGGGGCCGAACACCATGACGGATGGCGCGGTCTGGAGTTACGACACGCGGAAAAATCTTTGGTCCTACATCACGCCGCTCGTACCCCATGCGGGCGACCAGTTCGGCTACGGCGGGGTGAGCGTTGACACACGGCGACCACGCACACTGATGGTCGTTACCTTCGGGCGGTGGTCAGCCGGCGACGAAATCTTTCGCAGCACGGACGGCGGAGAGCACTGGACGCCCATCGGCCCGAAGGCCGTCCGCACGGCTGGCGCGGCACGCTGGCTCCACTGGCACAGGACGCAACCTTCGGCGACGGGCTGGATGGGCGACGTGGAGATTGACCCGTTCGACTCCGACCGCGCGCTCTACGTCACGGGGCAGGGCGTCTGGGAGAGCAATGATGTGACCGCTTCGGACAGTGGCCTGCCGACACACTGGGCCTTCAGTTCGCGCGGCATCGAAGAGACCGTGGCGCTGGACCTCCTGAGTCCGCCCGTGGGCGCGCACCTCGTCAGCGGCGTCGGCGACCTGGGGGGCTTCCGCCACGACTGGTTGGACGTGTCGCCGCCCGCGGGCCAGTTCAGCAATCCTATCTTCGCCAACGTAGAGAGTCTGGACTTCGCGGAGAAGAACCCCGCCTTCGTCGTCCGCGTCGGCACGAGCCCGTACGGGCGTCACAGCACCGTCGTGCGCCGCGGCGCTTACTCGACGGACGGTGCAATGACGTGGACGCCCTTCGCCTCGGAGCCGGAGGGGCGCGGCGCGGGCACGGTCGCCGTCTCGGCCGACGGGTACACGATCATCTGGACGGAGCGTGGCGGCCTAACGTATTTCTCGCGCGACCGGGGCGCGAAGTGGAAGCGCGCCAGAGGAATCAGGGAAAATCTGAGAGTCATCTCGGACCGCGTCAACCCGAAGAAGTTTTACGCCTACGATGGGCAGCGCGGCGAAGTCTACGCGAGCGTGGACGGCGGCGAGACGTTCTCCGTGAGAGCTAAAAATTTGCCGGTGGGTTTCGGGACG
>DATFCB010000523.1:0-5123 GCA_035253525.1 Pyrinomonadaceae bacterium
CCCTGGCGCGGTCGCCCGTCCTCGAAGAGTTCAGGCAATGGACCGAGCAGTTCAAACTCGGCGGCACCATCGCGGCCTCCGAACAGGTCGGGAGGGAGTTGGCAAAGCAGCAGCGCGTTGTGATGGCCCGGCTTATCGAGGACGACCCGCGGAGCGCCGTCGAGCAGGCCGTGCCGGCGCGCGTCAGGGAGAAAATGCCGGAGGTGATTCGGCGCGAAATCGAGCAGGAGGTCAGCGGCTACGGCGATTACCTGGTCCTGGTCTACGACGACATTGATCCGCAGACGAATGAGTTCGTGCGCTCGCGCACCGAGCGCAAAGTCGTGCTCAACGGGAAGACTTACCGCGCGCAGGTCTACGGCCGCAAATTGGGGATGACGACGAAGCTCAACATTCCGCTCAGGGGCGTGGTGATGGGCGACGTGATCGCGCTGGCCGAGAGCCCCGTCAGAGTTCTCGATGATGATGAGAGGAGCGCCGCCTCAGTCGGGCAGGGGATTGACGCGGAGGTCGGCGGGCGCGTGCTGCACTTCGAGACGCGCGAGCAGCTAGACCGCTTTGAGGAGGAGTTGAAGAAGCGTGAGCTGACCATCGGCCCCGGCGGCGCGGGGAAAGCGAAGGAACCCGGCGGCGCGGCCGAGGGCCTGGACGCACAGGAGCCGCAGGCCGAAGCGAGCGCGGGGACTTCCGCGGCGGCCTGGACACAGGGGCCTAAGACCGTGCTCATGATTCGGATTGACTTTTCGGACGCGCCGGGCGAGCCGGTGGACGCGAACGGGAAGACGCTGACCGTAGCCAACGCGCAGTCGCTTCTGAACACGGAGGTCAATAATTTTTACAAGGCCAACTCCTACAACAAGACTTCCATCGCGGGGACTGTGACCAAGGTCATCAGGATGCCGCAGACCGCCAAGCGGTACGGTGACGCCCAAGACCCCTTTCAGTTAATGGACGACGCCCGCGCGGCCGCACGCGCCGCCGGTTACGAGACGAATAATTTCAACCTGGACATCATCGTCTTCAAGAGAATCGAAGCCTTCACTTGGGCGGGCCTCGGCTACATCGGCGGGAAGGGCAGTTGGCTCAACGGCTACTTCACCATCCGCGAGACGGGCCACGAACTGGGCCATAACTACGGACTCAACCACGCGAACCTCTGGAAGACCACGGACGGCAGTGTCATCGGCCAGGGCGCGAGCCAGGAGTACGCCAACCCTTTCGACGCGATGGGCGGCGGGCGCACGACCGGCACGCATCACTTCAGCGCCTGGTATAAAACCCTGATGGGGTGGCTGCCGAACACGGGCGTTCAAAACGTGACGGCCGCCGGAACTTACCGCTTGCAACCACACGACTTCATCTCTTCCACGGGCCGCCGCGCCTTAAAAATCCAAAGAGACTGGAACACTTACTACTGGGTGGAGTTTCGCCAGGCGATTGCGGAATACCCTGCGGTGGCGGGCGGGGCCGTCGTCTACTGGGGCTACGGGCAGAACGACAAAAGCAACCTGCTAGACATGACGCCGAAGACCGCCGAGGGCGCGGACGACTCGCCGCTCGCCGTCGGCAAATCCTTCACCGACACGCGCAACGGCATCAAGCTTACAGTCGTGGGCAAGACAACTACGTCGCCCGCGTCGCTCGACGTGAACGTCGCTTTCACGACCAACCTGGACAGGCTCGTGGTCAACCCACCCTCGATTATCGGCGGCGGCACGATCAATTGCGCCGTCGTCTTGAACGCGCCGGCCCCCACGGTCGGGGCCGAGATTAAGCTCAGCGACAACCTCGCGGCGACCACTATGCCCGCGAGCGTGTACATCTCTTCGGGCCAGAGGCAGGTCTCTTTCCAGATTAAGACCGCCGCGGTCACGACGGCGCAGACCGGCACGTTCACGGCCAGTTACAGGGGAGTCAACAAGACCAGCCCGCTGACCGTCGGGCCGCTGGCCGTCTCGTCTCTGACCTTGAGCCGAGCAGCGGTCGGCGGCGGGGCCAACGTGACGGCGACTGTGACGCTGAACGGGCCGGCCCCATCTTCGGGCACGGAGGTCGCACTCGCTGACGACATTCCGGCGGCCACGACGCCGCCGAGCGTCATCGTCCCCGCAGGCACAAAGATGAAGACCTTCACGATTACGACCGCCGCTGTCACGGCCAGCCAGAGCGGCAACGTGACGGCGAGCTACGGCGGGGCGACGAAGAGCGCGCCGCTCAAAGTGGACCCGGTCACGCTCGCGTCCTTCACGGTCCTGCCCGCCTCTGTGGCGGGTGGGGCCAAAGTTACGGGGACGCTGGCTCTGAACGGGCCGGCCCCGCCGAGCGGCGTCGTGGTAGCTTTGAGCGACAACATCCCGGCGACCACGCTCCCGGCCCAGGTCACGATTCCGGCCGGGGCGACGAGCAAGACTTTCCCCGTCACGTCGTCCGGGGTGAACGCGAATCAAAGCGGCACCGTCACGGCCAAAAGCGGGACCGTCACCAAAACGGCCCCGCTCACGATTCGCCCGCCCGCCCTCAACCTGGTCAAACTCAATCCAACTTCGGTCCCCGGCGGCGGCGACGTGACTGGCACAGTTTCTCTAGACGGGCCTGCCCCGGCGGCGGGCGCGACCATCACGCTCTCGGACAATCTGGCGGCCACCACGACTCCTGCGAGCGTCACGATTGCGGCGGGCGCTGTGAGCGCGACTTTCACGATTAAGACCGTGGTGGTAGACGCCAAACAGACCGGCGCGGTCACGGCCAGTTGCGGCAGCGTCACGAAGACCGCCGCGCTGACTGTCAGGCCCGCGAGCATCCAGTCAGTCACCGTGAACCCGAACCCGATTGTCGGCGGCAGCAGCGCGACCGGCACGGTCTTTCTGGAGAGCACCTTCGCCAACGACGTGGTCGTGACTCTCTCGGACAATCTATCGGCCACGACCATCCCCGCCAGCGTCACCGTGCCCGCAGGTTCCTTGAGCCAGACTTTCCAGATCACTACGACTTACGCGCTGCCCAGTCAGACGGGCGTGCTGACGGCGACGGAGAACACGGAGAAGAGAAACGTGAATTTGTCTGTCGTCAACACGCAGTCGCAGTTGCTGGGGAACACGGGCTTTGAACTCGGCAGCGAACCCTGGTTCATCTCCCCTAACGGCAGCGGTAAGATCATCTACCATTCGACTGATGGGGAGGCGCATTCAGGCGAGTACGTAGCCTTCATCGGAGGCAACATCCCGACGCCCAGCGAGTACTTCTACCAGGAGGTCACGATTCCCGCCGACGCCATCGCCGTCGAACTCACGTTTTACCTCCGGCTGTTCACTTACGAGGGCGGCACGGCCGAGGTCAATGACACTATGGAAGTCCAGATACAGGACAGAAATGGGCAATTCCTGGGGACCGTCGCCGCCTTCTCGAACCTGGACATCACCAACTGGTACGAAAAAAAGGTCTATGACCTTTCGCCCTACAAAGGGCAGACGGTGCGCCTCTTCTTTTCAGGAAAAACAAATCAGGACTCCATCTATACCTTTTTCTACATAGACGACGTGACGCTCGACGTGATTCAGTAGCCGTATGATGCGCCCTCTGTCAGTACCGCCTGTGCGGTACTGACGCGCGTTACACTCAATTCTTGACTTACCGCGCCAGCGGCTTTAAGTTGTCTCTTCGTTTGCGTCCCTTTTCCCAGTCAACCGCAGGGGCGTTGCCTAAACGACAAACGGGTTCGATTTTCAGGGACGGGTTAATGGTAAGCGTCGGCCAACGCCGTCCCCGCCTCTACCTCAAAGGTCAGCGCGGTTTCTCGCAGAGAGTAGATATGTTCTCGCCATTCCCCCGCCGTCGGCGTCAGCTCGCTTCCGTCCTGGCCCTGGCAATCCTCTTTAACCTCCTCCCGCTGCGCGCGCAGGCGTCGAAGCCTACGACGACAAGCCCTCAGGAAAATTCCCGCAAGACTTCCGCTCGGTCGCCCGACCGACGTAGCCCCCTGGCGCAGTCGCCCGTCCTCGAAGAGTTCAGGCAATGGGCCGAGCAGTTCAAACTCGGCGGCACCATCGCGGCCTCAGAGCAAACGGGGCGCGAACTCGCGCGCCGTAGACGCGAGGTGATGGCGCGGTTAATGGACGACGACCCGCGACGCGCTGTGGAGATGGCTGTGCCTGCGGGCATCAGGCGGAAGCTGCCTGAGAGCGTTCGGCGCGAGGTTGAAGAAGAGGTCAGCGGCTACGGCGATTACCTTGTGCTCGTGTCCGACGAGATTGACCCTCGGACAAGCGAGTTCGTGCGCTCGCGCACCGAGCGCAAAGTCGTGCTCGACGGAAAGACCTACGAGGCGCGAGTCTACGGGCGCAAAGAAGCGATGACGACGAAGCTCAACATCCCGCTCAGGGGCGTGGTCATGGGCGACGTGATCGCGCTGGCCGAGAGCCCCGTCAGAGTTCTCGATGATGATGCGAATGATTTGTCTGCGGACGCTCCGGGGCTCGACGCGGAGGTGGGCGGGCGCGTTCAGCGCTTCGAGAGTCGTGAGCAGTTGGAGAGTTTTGAGGAGAAGCTGAAGAGGAGTGAGACGGCAATCGGCCCCGGCGTCGCGGCTGCGGCCAAGAGCGATGACGTGACGGCCCAATCCGCCTGGACAGAAGGGGCGAAGACCGTGCTGCTGATGAGAATTGATTTCTCGGACGTGCCGGGAGAGCCCGTCGAATCTTACACGAACGTCAAGCTCACGCCCGCCCGCGCGCAGGCTTTGATAGACACCGAGTGCAGCAATTTTTACAAGAGCAATTCTTACAACAAGACTTCTTTGAAGGTCACGACCACGCCCGTGCTCAGGATGCCGCAAACATCCGGCTGGTACATCACGGGCACCAATTACCTTCAGTTGATGTCGGACGCACGCGCCGCGGCTAAGGCGGCCGGGTTCGACACGGCCAATTTTAATTTCGACCTCGTCGCGTTCAGTAACATAGGCTTTTCCTGGGCCGGGCTGGGCTATGTCGGAGGGAAAGGCAGTTGGCTTCACGGCTATTTCGACCTTCACGTCACCGCACACGAACTGGGCCATAACTACGGACTCAACCACGCGAACTTCTGGATGACTACGGACGGCAGCGTCAACGGCGTCGGCGAGAGCC
>DATFCB010000524.1:0-5034 GCA_035253525.1 Pyrinomonadaceae bacterium
CTCAGACTCACCCGGCCCGCGTGCGCTCGCTCGTCCTTCGCGGCATATTCTTGTGCCGCCCGAAAGAGATCGCGTGGTTTTACCAGCAGGGCGCGAGCGCCATCTTCCCCGACGTGTGGGAGGAGTATTTGAAAGTCATCCCGGAAGAAGAGCGCAATGATATGGTCAGCGCCTACTACCGGCGGCTGACGGGCACGGACGAGGAGGCGAAGCTCGCGGCGGCGCGCGCGTGGAGCATCTGGGAGGGGAGCACGTCGAAGCTCTTCTTCGACTACAGCATGATAGAGAAGTTCGCAGACCCCGAGTTCGCCATGGCCTTCGCGCGCATCGAGTGCCACTACTTCATGAACAACGCCTTCTTCCCGACGGACAACTACCTGATCGAGAACGTCGGGAAGATTCGGCACATCCCGGCGGTCATCGTCCAGGGGCGCTACGACGTGGTCTGCCCGATGATGAGCGCCTGGGAACTGCACCGCGCGTGGCCCGAAGCAGACCTCCACATCACGCCCGACGCGGGCCACTCCGCGATGGAGGCCGGCAACATCAGCGCGCTCGTCGAAGCCACGGACCGCTTCAGGGAAGCGAAGTAAGATGCCGGATAATGTGTTTCCCACGGAAAAGGGGGAAGGGCTCAGCGACAACAAGGTGCTGATCCTGTGCCTTGGGGTGCTCTTAATCCCCATGCTGTTTATTGCCCTCGTCTTGCCTTTTAATCCGGGGGACCGCGCGAAGCTGGAATCGTTACGCCGGTTTGCCGCCGAGATACCCGTCTACCCGGAATTTAAGGAACTCGACTCGGCCTGGGTCATTAAAAGCGACCACGGTAGTTTTACGGTCTATTACGATGTCCCTGCCTATTCAGCCGGATTCGAGACAGTCAAGAGGTTCTACACCGAAGCTCTGACCCCTCAAGGGTGGAGTTTCGCCGGGGAAGAAGAGAGCGCCTTAGAGCGGAGTGTGAGTTTCCGTAAGGGCAAATCCTCGATTATCGTCACCTATAAAGACGGTGAGTATTCGGACTGGGATTACGCCGTCAGTTACTGGTCGCGATATTAGTGATTTGTTCACAGGCGCTTCAAGTAATGTTTTGACACCCGCGTCCGCGCTCACGTAATATCAGAGAGCAATATGAACGGACGAGTTTTAGTCCTGAACGCTTCTTTTGAGCCGATTAACGTGTGCACCGAGCGGCGCGCGGTGGTGATGATTTTCAAAGGGGTGGCGCGCATGGAGGAGCACAACGGCCATATGCTCCACTCTGCCAGGCTCGCGATTCACGCGCCTTCCGTCATACGGCTGATCGAGTACATACACATCCCGTTCGAGCGCAAGTCGCTCTCGCGCAAAAATATTTTGCTGCGCGACCACTCGACCTGCCAGTACTGCGGCAAGCATTATCCCCCCGCGGAGTTGACGCTCGACCACGTTCACCCGCGCTCGCGCGGCGGCGACTCGACGTGGGACAATCTGGTGGCGTGCTGCAAGCGCTGCAACCACCGCAAGGGCAACCGGACGCCGGAAGAGGCGGGGATGCACCTCTTGCGCCGCCCGCGCGGGTTCTCGCTGCACGTCAACCGGCAGATCATGCGTTATCTGGGCCGGGCCGACGAGACCTGGCGCAAATATCTTTTTTACGAGTCGGACGCAGCCGAGTAGCGGCGCGAACTTTTAGTAGCGGTTCGGAAAGTCTTGGGCCTGGGCCGCGGAGGATTTTAGTGATGAATCAAATGGCACTGGGCTATCAGGAGCTTCTCATCATACTCGCCATCGTCGTCGTGCTCTTCGGCGCGAGCCGCCTGCCGCAACTCGCCAAAGCCCTGGGCCAGAGCAAGCGCGCCTTCAAGGAAGGGCAGGACGAAGCCGACGAGGAGGCGCGCATCGAAGCCACCAAGCGCCGCGAGCGCCTCCGCGCCGCCGACGCCGACCGCCTCGAAGACGAAAGACTGGCGAGCGAGAAATACAACAAGTAAAAGCTCGTAACTTGTAAATCGTGAATCGTGAATCGAAAGCGCTTTTAAGCGTTCTCCGATTTACGATTCACGATTGACGAGTTTTTCACAGCTTTTTCCCAACGACGAGCGTAGCCTTCACTGAGAGCGCGAAGTCCATATCCTGGCGCTCGGCGTCTATGATGCGCTCGATCTCTTTGGTGACGCGCTCCTGGTCGGCCGCTTCGGGAAGGGATTCGAGCCAGCCGCGCAGGAGGAAGTCCGTGATGAGCGGCGCGTTCAAAAACTCTTCGCCGGATTCGTAGTCGAACTCTTCAATCCGCGTCCAGGACGAAATGTTATCCAAGCCTTCGCGCCCGGCCAGCGCCTCGATCTCCGAAACGGTCGGCAGCGCCGTAATCAGCGTTTCGACATCCTGCTCGTGGCTCGCAATGCCCGCGTTGCGCAGCGCCTCCCAGTAGACCGAGAAGAACTCTCCGAAGCTCGAAGCGGTCGGGAGCGTCAGGGCAACAGTCGCGCCCGGCGCGGCCACGCGCACCATCTCCTCTACAATCTCCGGCAGTCGTTCGGGCGCTATCAGGGATGCGTCGCCCATCACCAGGTCGAATTGGTCGTCCTCAAACCCCAGCGCCTCCAACTGCGCGCGGCGAAACTCCGGGTCAGCCCTGACCGCCACGGCCTTCGCGCGCCCCAGCTCAAGACTCTCCTCGCTCTCGTCAACGCAGACGAGCGACACGCGGCTGCCCGCGCGTTCGGCAACCGCCAGCGCGTGCGCGCCCGTGCCTGCCGCGACGTAAAGTATGTTCCCCTTCTTGGGAAGCTCAACGTATTCGTCAACCAACTCGGCGAACCTCTCGCCCCAATCGGTCGCCACATACAGGTCACGCAAGAAAGCCAGTTCTTTATCAGATTTGCTCGACACCACTCTCAATTTCTCCCTTAGACGACTTCAATTCTTTTGACTAACAATGCTCGTCCGATTGCCCGCCGTCCGCCGGCTGCTCCTCGTCATAATAGACTCGACCGCGCAAGGCTTCGGGCAGACACTGCATCTCTTCTTTGGCGCGCGGGTCGCTGTGTACGTAGCGGTAGCCGCTGCCGTAGCCGACGCGCTTCATCAGCGGCGTGATGGCGTTCCTCAGGTGCAGCGGGACGGGCTCACGCGCAGTCTCGCTCGCGTCCTCTGCGGCGGCCATGTATGCGCGCTTCACCGCATTCGATTTCGGCGCGCGGGCCAGATAGATGGTCGCCTGCGAAAGCGGGTAGAGTGCTTCGGGCAGTCCTATCAGCCGCGTGATGTCCGCGGCCGCCGCGGCCTGCACCATCGCCTGCGGGTCGGCGAGCCCCACGTCTTCGGAGGCCAGGATGCAGAGGCGGCGCGCGATGAAAACGGGGTCGGCCCCGCCTTCAATCAAGCGCGCCAGCCAGTAGAGCGCCGCGTCCGTGTCAGAGTTGCGCAGGGACTTGATGAGCGCCGATGCGAGGTTGTAGTGCTCCTCGCCGCCCTTGTCGTAAGCGTAGTGTGCGCGCCCCAAAGCCTCGACGATTGTTTCGAGCGTCACGCGCCGTGTGCCGTCTTCGGCGGGCGCGGTTGACTCAATCGCCGCTTCGAGCGCGGCCAACCCGACGCGCGCGTCGCCGTGCGCGGAATGTGCCAATCTTGTGACGGCCTCGTCCGAAACTTCCGGTTTGAGCGCGGCCATCCCGCGCTCCTCGTCGGCGAGCGCGCGGCGGAGGATGATTTCCACGTCGGCGTCCGCGAGCGGGTTGAGGGTCAGGACGCGCGAGCGCGAGAGGAGCGCGCCCGTGACCTCGAACGAAGGGTTCTCGGTCGTCGCACCGATGAGCGTCACGGTCCCGTCCTCGACCGCCGGCAGGAGCGCGTCCTGCTGCGCCTTGTTGAAGCGGTGAATCTCGTCTATGAAAAGGACTGTGCGGCGGCCGTCGCGGCGGTTCTCGCGCGCCTCGGCGATTGCCGCGCGGGCCTCCTTGACGCCGGAGAAGACGGCCGAGAGCGCGACGAACTCCGCGCCGCTCTTTTCCGCGAGCAGCCGCGCCAGCGTCGTCTTGCCGGTGCCGGGCGCGCCCCACAGGATGAGCGAGGGCAGAGCGCCCTTGCCTTCAATCAGCCGGCGCAGGACACGGCCTTCGCCGACCAGGTGACTTTGCCCGACAAACTCCGACAAATCGCGCGGGCGCATTCTGTCGGCGAGCGGCCCCGCGAGCGCGTCGGCACGCGCGGCGGCTTCTTCCTCCTCGGCGAAAAGACTTTTGGTGGCGCGGCGCGGCATGGCGTTACTTTACAGAAATCCTGCGGCGGAGCAAAATGCTCTCGCCGGCCAAAGGGCGCGACGCGCCGGGGCGTGAAAATCTTGGACGGAACGCGGGCCGGAAGTTCAACGTATAAGTGTTCGCGAGCGCACGGTGGGGCAGGGAAATACAGTTCGCCGGGTGTTCGCCGCGAAAAGTTTGGGAAACGTTGAGAGGTATGAAATGAAAAACGCGAAAGACACGTTGAAAGTCGTGGGGATTGTGATGCTCTGCCTGTTCGTACTGGTCGTCGGCGTGCCGCTCATGCTGTCGCTCGTCGGGATTACGTTGGGCTTCATAACTTCCCTAGCCATTAGCCTCATCAAACTGGCCGTCGTCCTCGCCATAGTCTATTTAGTTCTGGTCGGCCTGCGCGCCGTTCTTCGTTAACCGCCGGCATCATAAGAGAGTCCTGGGGCGATTCCTCCGTCGCCCTTTCCCTTCCTTCAGGCGGGCCGCCCTTTCTGGCCCGGCACAAATCAAGCACAAACGACCGCAGAGAAAATTCCCGTCAATGCGCCGCGTATCAGTCTCTTCAGTTTTCCACGAATATCTGATTAAATCATTTTATGAAGCGGAAAGGATTGAGCAGGCTCTTTCTCGTCGCGGTGCTGGTCGGAGCGATGGGAGTCTCGGCAGCCGGGCAGCAGCGTGCAGCGGGCGCGGCCGACACGAGCCTCGCGGCCGGGTCGAGAAAAGCGATCCTCGAAACGGGCATCTCCGAACCCTACTTCGACAGACATTTCCGGCTCGTGCGGGTCGTAGAGGAAGA
>DATFCB010000525.1:0-8236 GCA_035253525.1 Pyrinomonadaceae bacterium
ACTCAACACGAGCGCCGCCGTCAAGCTCGCCGGCGCGGTGCGGAATGACGCGAACCGCGCGAAGGTCGGGGAGAACCTGCTGACCAAGACGGGTGTCACTTACAAGACTCTCGGCCTGACCGCGCCAATCGCGGGCGAAGCCATCCCGCTCAACAACGGCCTCGTCTGGATTGACGGCATCGCCTGCACGGACCGGCTGCTCCTGACCAACGGCTTCCAGTTGGGGGACGGCCAAGTGCTCGACAGCGGCTTCGTGGTCGCCAACGGCTACATGAACGCGGACGGCAGCTACGTGCTGCCCAACGGTTTTGTGATTAGCAGCGGCTTCGTCATCAGTAGCGGTTTCGTCATTAGTAGCGGCTTCGTTATCAGCAGCGGCTTCGTGATTAGCAGTGGGTTTGTCATCAGCAGCGGGTTCGTCATCAGCAGCGGATTAGGCAGCGCCGATGGCAAGCTCGCGTCGGGTGCGACTTACGGCTGGAGCTTCGCTAACCAATCAACATGGGCATCGAACCTGATTGATCCGACTTCGGCGAACGTCAACGAAGAACAGGTGATGATTCAGGGTGAAGAGGCCATCCCCATCAACGTCCGGCGTTTATCCAGCACCAGCCCTCTCTTTCCCCGTCGCTGACCAGGGTTTGACTCCACCTCTCTGTGCGGGAACGTGTGACGCCCGCTCCCGCGCAGAGACTCTTTCGTCAGAGGTTCCCTTTCATGGCTCAAGCACGCGCGGCGCGAAAAGGTCACGCCTATCAGGCGACGGTTATCGTCGCCGGCTCCGCCGTCTGGCTCGCGGCCGCAGCGCTTTTCGCGTTGGAATATGCGTGGCGCGATCAATTAATCATGCTCGCGCTCGCGCCGCTGGTCGTCGCCACCGGCATGTTTCCGAATACCTTTCCCGTGCCGTCGGCGCTGAAGTTCTCGCAGGAGAAGGTCAGCTTCACTCTCACCGACGCACTCGTGCTCCTCGTCGCCTGCCGGTACGGAATCGCGCCGGCAATCTTCGTCGCGGGCATCGAAGGCTTCACGTCATCGCGCCGGACGGTGCACAGGCTCTCCAGCAACCTCTTCTCTTTTGCCATGATGGCGCTGGCCGCCGCCGCCAGTTCCGTCTCTCTTGCCGCGGTCCTGAGCTATGGATTCGGCCGAGCAGCCACTCACAGTTTTGCGGCTGTCGCCGTCGCGCTCCTCGTCGCGAGCTTCATTCACGTCATCATCAACTCGTGGCTCTTCTCCATGTTATTCGCAGCGCGCGAGGGCACTCCCGTCTGGCGCACCTGGAGAAAGAATTTCCTGTGGGCGGTGCCGATTTTTCTTCCGACGAGTGCGGTAGCGAGCGTGATGTATATCACGCTGCAATACGACACGCTGGTGATGCTCGTCATCGGCATGCCCGTGCTCGTCGCGCTCTATTTCGGGCACAGGCAGTACCGCGACAGCGTGCGCGAGCGCATCAGCATTATCGAGAAGTCGCACCGCGAAACCATAGAGGCGCTCGCCGTGGCGATTAACGCCAAGGACGAAGTGACGCACGAGCACGTCCTGCGCGTGCAGATTTACGCGGCCGGGGTCGCGCGCCTGCTCGGATGCAGCGAAGCGGAGGTCGAGGCGCTGCGTGCCGGGGCGCTCCTGCACGACATCGGCAAGATCGCCGTGCCCGATTACATTCTCAATAAGCCGGGCAAGCTGACCGCCGAAGAGTTCGAGAAGATGAAGCTGCACACCGTCATCGGCGCGCAGATTCTGGGGCGCGTGGAGTTTCCCTACCCGGTCGTCCCCGTCGTGCGCCATCATCACGAGCGTTGGGACGGCCGCGGTTATCCCGACGCGCTCAAGGGCGAAGAGATTCCGCTGACGGCGCGTATCCTCTCGGTCGTAGATTGCTTCGACGCCGTGCGCGAAGACCGTCAGTATCGCAAGGCGATGACGCGCGAGGAGGCGCTCGCATTTATCATGGGTGGGAGCGGCACGATGTATGACCCGCGCGTGGTCGGCACGTTCATCACGCACCTGCCTGAGTTCGAGGCAGAGATACGGGCGCAGCGCAACACGCCCGCCCCGACCTACGGCATCGCCCCTGTCGAAGAGCTTTCAGAGGCCGCGCGCCAGGTCGCGCCTGCGGCGGGCCTCGCCGAGTCGCCCGCTGCGGAACAGGCGGCCGGCCCACAATTCTCTCTCAAAGAATTAAGGGGACTTTACACTCTGGCCCAGGCACTCAATGCCGAGCGCGGACGCGACGCCGCTATCGTTGCTTTCGCCGAGAAACTGCGGGCAATCGTTCCCTACGATTCATGCGCGGTGACGCTGCCCGCGCCGGACGGGGGCCAACACGTAGTCGCGCACGCCGCCGGACAACACGCAGACCTGCTCAGGGGACGCCGCATCGCGGTGGGTGAAGGCGTCACCGGCTGGACGCTGGCAAACCGCCAACCTTTCTGCAACACAGACCCCAAGCTCGACCTCCCGCCGCAAATGGCCGAACATTTCGCAGGCTACCGCACGCTCGCAGTCTTTCCGATCATCAAAGGCGCGGAAACATATGGCGCGCTCACGCTCTATTCATCAACGCTCGACGAATACAATGCGGGTCACCGCCGGCTGTTGGAAGAAGCCCTGGCGCTCATCGCCGAAACGCTCTCGACAGTTGTCGAGAACACGACCACGCCAGTTCAACCGCAGCCGACGGCAGACGACGACGCTTCACCGTCTGTGCCAATCTTCGGAAACGCACAGCCCGAGATGACAAACACGCCGCTCGAATCTGAACTCGCACACTGAAGAGCAGTGGGCAGCAGGCAGTGGGCAGTGGGCAGTAAAAGCCCCGTTAGGGGCGAATGAAAATAGCCCAGCACTTCAGTGCTGGGAATCAGTCGTAGAAAATGATTGAGTCCCGTAGGGACGACTGAACAGGAATTGGCTTCTTGCTTCAGTCGTCCCTACGGGACTCGATAAAATTTTCGCTCGTCTACCCAGCACTGAAGTGCTGGGCTATTTTTAACAGCCCCTACGGGGCTGAAAACCTGCGCATCGCGTTACTGACTACTCTATCTTACCTTCTGCCTTGATTTCGCTCGGCGCGTTGGCGTCAGCGGTGACTTCGACGGGCGCACGCCAGACGAGCGTCTTTATCTGGCACGTCCCCGTGTTGTCTTCGCGGCAGTAGTAGAGCGTGAGCCGGACGCGGAGCGCGCCCGCGCCCTCGGCGAGCGCGCGTAAAGGGAGGCGCAGTGGAAGCTGTAGGTCTTTGGCCGTGCGCGCTGCCGGATGCTTCGGGTCGTCGCTGAGCGCCAGATGTTTTGTCTCGCCCTCGATTGAGACTTGATAACGCTGCGGCGCGCTCGGGTTGAGGTGATACCCGGACGGCAGCGCGACATTCACGACGAGCGCGCCCTCTGACTGCGCGCGCAGGCGCTGCGGCGCGAGCTTGATCTCTTCGCTGTTGGGCGCGGCGTCGGAGGCGATTGTTTCCGACGCTGGCGCGGCGGGCGGCTGCAAGCCTTTGAGCATGAGCGTCGCCGTCTGCTTCGTCTTCAAGTCCACGACGCGAACGGCGTGGTTATTCGTGTCCGCGACGTAGAGTTTTCCGCGCGCGACGCTCAGGCCGCCGGGTTCGTAGAACGATGCTCGTGCGCCGTCCGCCTGTCCGGGCTTGCCCGTACCGAAGAGCGTCTTGACCGTGCCGTCACGCGGGTCTAGTTGCTTGATCTTGTGGTTGTAGGTGTCTGCAATCAGAATCTTGCCGTCGAGCACGGCGAGGCCGAGCGGGTGTTGTAAACGCACGTCGTCGCCGCTGCCGTCCTCGTCTCCGAACTCGAAGAGGTCGCCGCCCGCGAGCGTTCGCACAGACGGCGAAGGGGCAGACGTGTCAATCGCGCGGACGATGTTTGATTCGCTGTCGGCGACGAACAAGGTCTTATCGGCAATCGCCAGCCCCGAAGGCTGCGCGAATCCGGCCTTCTCTAACTCCCCGTCTATGCGTGCCTCGCGCCCTGAGCCCGCGAAGGTCGAAATCTCCCGCATGTTCAAATCCAGTTTCCAGATTTGGTGAGGGCCGGCCATCGCGATGTAGAGCGTGCGCCCACTGAGTTGTAAGTCCCACGGCGAGTTCAAGGAGATGGTTCGCGCCGGGCCTGTTAATCCGTACTCCTGCATCTGGCGGCCCGTGCCCGCGACGGTTTCGACCTTGCGCGTCTTCAGGTCAACGCGGCGGATGAGATGATTCTCCGTGTCCGCGACGTAGAGCGAATCGCCTTCGAGCGCCAGCCCTTGTGGGCGATAAAAGCTACTGCTCCTGAAATCGCCGTCCGCGGCCCCGCGCTCGCCTGTGCCAATTGTTTCGACCAGAGTGCCGTCAAGCGTTGTGACGACGATGCGGTTGTGATTCGAGTCGGCGATGTAGAGCCGGTCGGTCTTCTCGTCGGCCAGGACTTTGCCCGGAAAGGCGAGCGGCAAGTCGCCCGTCTTCGCGCGTTCGAGCGCGAGGCTCAAGGGCTGCTCGTTCAACTCGCCGCGCTTGCGAAACTCTTCGACGGTTTTCCCGATTGCCTCGTCCAGCACGTCGTAATGGCCTTCGCCGGAGACCGCGCCGACGACGTAACCCGCCGGGTCAATCAAGACCTGCGTGGGCCAGGCGCGCACACGATAGCGCGTCCAGATGTCGAAGTCCGCGTCGTTCGCCACCGGATGCTCTATCTCGTAGCGCAGGATGATGCGGCGTATGTTCTCGGTCTCCTTCTCGTTCTCGAACTTGGCGGAGTGGACGCCGATGACGACGAGCTGGTTGGCGTACTTCGCTTCGAGTTTTTTCAGGTCCGGGATGATGTGGACGCAGTTGATGCAGCCGTAAGTCCAGAAGTCGAGGAGAACGACTTTGCCCTTGAGCGCGGCGACCGAGAGCGGCTTGTCCGTGTTGAGCCAGCCGCGCGCGCCAGTCAGTTCCGGCGCGCGGACGCGCCCCTCCTGCGGGATTGCCATGACCTTTACAGCGCCTTTCGCCGAAAGCTGTCTGAGCGGCCGGGCGTTGAGCAACGCCAGGCCAATGAAAGCGAGGACCAAAATAATAATGACCCGCGCGCCGCCGTGCCGTCTTTCATTCATATCGAATAATCCTTTGAGCGACATTGTAAACCAGTTACGCGCGCGAGTGCGAAACGGATTTGAAATAGCAAACTTGAGATTTCAAATTTGGGGTTTGTGATTTTACTAATCTTTGTGTTAGAACCGCTCTTGTCCCCCGACAACGCCATGAAGTTCTGCCGAAATTGCCACAGCATCACGGGCGACGCGCCGAATTACTGCGCCCACGACGGCGGGCCGCTCGACCCGGACCCGCTCGCCACGGCCCTACAGGAATCGCTCGGCGCGAAGTACACCCTCACGCGGCTCATCGGCACAGGCTCGATGGGCGCGGTCTATCGCGCGCAGCACCACGCGCTCGACGACGTGGCGATCAAGGTCATGCTGGGTCCGCCCGACAACCAGAAACTCTCGCAGCGCTTCCTGCGCGAAGCGCGCGCGCTCAGAAAACTACGCCACCCGCACGCCGTCCTCGTCTACGACCTCGAACGCTCGCCGAAGGGCCTCACCTACATGGTGATGGAGATGGTCGAGGGCCACTCCCTGCGCGACGAGTTGAAGCGGCGCGGGCCGCTCACTCTGCCCGAGCTGATTGAGCTGGCCGAGGCCGTCTGCGACGCGCTCGAAGCGGCGCACGAGCACGGCATCATCCACCGCGACCTGAAGCCTGACAACATCCTCCTCGCCGAAGAGCGCACGTCGGACGGCGACGTGTCGCGCGTCATCAAGATAGTGGACTTCGGCATCGCCAAGGTGCGCGGCACGCAGCAGGGCGGCGAAGAAGCCTCCATGCAGATAACGAAGCAGGGCGCGCCCATCGGGACGCCCTTCTACATGTCTCCCGAGCAGTGGTTCGGCGACGGGCCGGGCGGCTTTACTGCGCTCGACGGGCGCACGGACATCTACGCGCTCGGCTGCACGCTCTACGAAGCGCTCACGGGCTACCCGCCTTTCCTCGCGAAGACGAAGGACGAGTTGCGCGACAAGCACCTGAACGAGCCGCCGCGCGCACCCGAAGAAGTGGCCCTGAACGTGCCGGCCGGAATCAGCCGCGCCATCCTGCGCGCGCTCGAAAAGGACAGAGACTTTCGGCAGGCCACGGCGGCCGAGTTCGCGGCCGAGTTGCGCCGCGCCTACGACGAGAGCGTCGCGGCGGAAAGAAAGCCTGAAGACGACAAAATGCCCAGCCCCGAGCAGATGGCCCAAAT
Organism: Pyrinomonadaceae bacterium; assembly: GCA_035253525.1. Classification (GTDB taxonomy): domain Bacteria; phylum Acidobacteriota; class Blastocatellia; order Pyrinomonadales; family Pyrinomonadaceae; genus QHXM01. The sequence continues at coordinate 6,288 of DATFCB010000525.1, forward strand.
GCAGACGACCGAAGAGGAAGACCCGATTATTCGGAACTGGGCCGTCGAGGAGGCGCAGCAGGCCATCGAACAGGTGCGCGCCACAGAGACGCCCGTCATACAACAACAACCCGCTCAGCAACCGCGCTCGCCGTCCGCGCACGGCAACGGCCAGCCCGCCGTTGTGCCAATCCCTCAGCCCAAGCCCCCGGCCGAAGAGTTTGAAGAAACGCTCGTTCCCTTGTCCGAGGCCGACACGCAGCAGGCGCGGCTTGAGAATTTGATGCCCGCGCCGGAAGACGAGGCGGAAGACGAGGCGGCGGCGCGCGAGGCCGGGCGCGAGTTGGTAGTGGCACAGGTCGGCGTGTGGAACATAGGCATCTTCGCGGACGAGGTCGAGCGCGTGAGTCAGTGGCGCGCGCCCGTGCCGCTGCCGCACGCGCCGCCTGCCGTGCTCGGCGTGGTGAGCGTGCGCGGCCGCATGTTGACGCTGCTGGACCCCGCGACTCTGCTCGGCACGGAGCGCACGGGGCGCGCGTTCCGCTCGGCCAGCTCCATCATCGTCCTGCGCGGCGACGAGCAACTGGCGCTCGCCGTCAACCACGTGGACCGCAACATAGAAGTCCACGCGGACGAACTCGCGCCCCCCGCGGAAGACATCTCTTCTGCGGTCGTGTGCGGCGTCGTCCGCAGCGAGCACAGGCACACCGTCGTCCTCGACGCACGCGAACTCTTCGCCGCCGCCACACACGGCGAGGACCGACGGCGACAACGAACGTGAAAGGCAGAATCCAGAATCCAGAATCCAGGAGTCAGAATGAAAAGAAAATCAGGGGAACGGTCGAGAGCCTCTCATTCTGGATTCTGGATTCTGGCTCCTGAATGCTGCTTTTACTTATGAACGACCAGGCATTCGCTACACTTGAATACGACCGCGCGCGCGCGCTCGTCCGGCGCGGGGCGCAGACGCCTATGGGTCGTGCGCGCGCGGAGGCGCTCGCTCCGATTGAAGAACTTCCGGCGCTCAGGCGCGAGTTGGCGGCGCTCGCCGAGTGCGTCGAGTTGCGGCGGCGTGGCGTCTCTTGGTCGTTCACGGAGATGGCTGACCCTGCGGAGGCAGTTGCGCGGCTGAGGATTGAGGGGGCGACGCTTGAGCCTTTGAAGATTCTCGAACTGGCGCGTTTGTGCGAGCAGGCACTGGCCGCGCGCGCAGTTCTCTTAGCGGAGCGCGAGGCCGCGCCGGTCCTGTGGGGAACAATCGAGGGCTTGCCGCGCGAGTTGCACAGTCTGGCCGCGCGCGTCGCGAACAAAATCCTGCCGTCGGGCGAGTTGGACGACCGCGCGAGCCCGGAGCTGGCGCGCATACGCCACGAGATCACCGCCTTGCGTTCGCGCATCACGCGCTCGCTCGAAAGCCTGATGCGGCGCTCCGAAGAAGCTATCCAGGACGAATTGGTGACGGTCCGCAACGACCGTTTCGTCATCCCGGTCAAGTCCGACCATCGCGGGCGCGTCGGCGGCGTCGCGCACGGCTTCTCCTCTTCGGGCGCGACCGTCTTCATAGAACCCCTGGAGACGATTGAGGCGAACAACGAGTTGCAGTCGCTGCGCGAGACCGAGGAGCGCGAGATTTACAAAATCCTCTCGACGCTGACCGAAGAGTTAAGGCGCGAGCTGCCTTCCATAGAGATGGCCGCGAGCGCCGTCGCCGAACTCGATTTCGTCAACGCGAAGCGTGTCCTCTTCGAGAGGTTCGACTGCGTCGTCCCCCTGATTGACGAGGGCAGCGCTCTCGTGCTCGAAGGCGCGCGCCACCCGCTGCTCGAAGAGAACCTGCGAGCGCAAGGCCGCGAAGTCGTGCCCGTCTCTTTAAAGCTCGACGCCGCGCGCCCCGTCATGGTCATCTCGGGCGCCAACGCGGGCGGCAAAACCGTCGTGCTCAAAACAGCGGGCCTCTCATCGTTGATGGC
>DATFCB010000526.1:0-4305 GCA_035253525.1 Pyrinomonadaceae bacterium
ATGTCACCCGAAGATATTTCCAAAGGAGTCAAAGCCTACTTCGCCGCTATCCGCGCGATGGACGCGGGGGCCTGGGTCGCGACGTTTGCGCCCGACGCGGTGAGCTACGACCCGGTGGGCGCGCCGCCGACCGCGGGCCACGCCGCCCTGCGCCAGTTCTTCGAAGGCATCGCCGGGGCGTTCGAGAAGGTGAGTTTCACGGAAGACCACGTCTTCATCGCGGGCAACGGGGCCGCCGTCAAGTGGACGGCCCACGGTCGCGGCAAGAACAAGCGCGACGTGCGCTTTGAAGGCATAGACATCTTCGACTTCAACGAGCATGGGCTGATTCAGACCGTCCGCGCCTACTGGAATCCCGCCGAGGTGATGATGCAACTACAGGGATGAGGGATGAGGGATGAGGGATGAAAATGTTTGAGTGAACGCGCCAAGTGAATACTTAACTCAACCGACTTCATCCCTCATCCCTCATCCCTCATCCTTTTTCTTCTTGACGCTGTTTCTCCTGCCGTTCTATCTTCGCTCACGTTAATCCGACTAGCCATTTCCATTCTTGCGGGGTTTATTTCGATATGTCGTCGCCACTCGCGGTCGAGCGCCCGGCGTGGGCCATTCCCGGCTACCTTGAGACGCGCGAAAACCATCTGACCGTTGACGGCGTGGACGCGCTCCAACTCGTCTCCGAACACGGCTCGCCGCTCTACGTCTTTTCCGAGCGGCGCATACGCTCCAACATCGAGCGGCTCAAGCGCGCCGCCGAACTCGTCAACCGCCCGGTCCGTTTCTGCTATGCCTCGAAGGCCAACTCCAATATGGCTGTGCTGCGAACGGTGCGCGACTCCGGGATTGACATAGAGGTCAATAGCGGCGGCGAGCTTTACAAGGCGCTACGCATAGGCTTTCGCCCCGAGCAGATCATCTTCAACGGCACGAGCAAGACGGACGCGGAGTTGGACGAAGCAGTCACGGCCGGAATCCATGCGATTAACGTAGACTCGATTTATGAAATCGAGTTGGTCGAAAAGTCGGCCCAACGCACAGGCAAACGCGCCAACGTCGCGCTTCGCCTCACGCCCGAAATTGGCACACGCTCGCACCTCGGCTTGCAGACCGCGCTCCTGACCTCGAAGTTCGGCATCTCTTACTCGGATGTCCTCGACGCTTTCCGCCGCGGTCTACAGCACCCGGAACTCGTCAACATCCGCGGCATACATATACACGTCGGCTCACAGACGCCCGACGTGGAGCCTTTCGCTGAAGCCTTCAAGGCCATGTGGGAACACCTCGTCACGCTCCACAGCGAGACGGGCCACACGCTGGAACACATCAACCTCGGCGGCGGGATTCCCGTCAACTACCTCCGCGACCCACTCATCGCGGACCAACTCCCGGAACACGAACGCGACATGCTCGGCGCGGAATTGGAGCCTGCGGAGGTACTATCGGAAGCGCTCAGAGTCGCGCGCGAGTCGGCGCGGGCAGCTAGCGCGGAGCACCTGCTTGACCGCGTGACGATTCTTCTGGAGCCCGGTCGGAGCATCATCGCCGACGCGGGGCTGGTCCTGACGACGGTGCGCAACATCAAGCGCAGGCCGGAGACAAACGACGTGTGGCTGCTGACGGACGCGGGCTATAATTTGCTGCTCTCGATGAACAATTATAAGTGGTACTACCATCTCGTCTCGGCGTCGCGCGCCGCCGCCGCGCCCGACACGGACTACAAAGTCGCCGGGCCGCTCTGCGATTCCGGCGACGTGTATTTCGACATAGAGCGCGAGGGCCGCCTGCCAGACTACCGCAGGCTTCCCGCAGACGTGCGGCCCGACGAAGTGCTCGCCCTGCTCAACAGCGGCGCTTATTCGCTCGCGCAGATGTTCCACTACAACGGCCGCCCGCTCCCCGCCGCCGTCATGGTCCGCGAAGGCGGCCAGGTGGATTTGATTCGCCGCCGCGACACCTACGAAGACCTGGTGACGAACGACATTTGGTAATTAAGTTTCAGGTTAAAGACGAAGAACCTGAAACCTGAAACCCGAAACCTGAAACCGTTATGTCCAAACTCGCGCCCAGCAATGTGACACTCATTCGCGGACTGACGCTCATCGCCGCCGCCTCAATCGTCATCGGGAACGTCATAGGGACGGGCGTCTTTCTCAAGGCGCGCGTGATGACGTGCAATGTGGGCACGCCGGGCATGGTCATCACCGTCTGGGTCGTGGCGGGCGTATTGTCGCTCGCGGGCGCGCTGACTTACGCCGAGTTGGCGGCGATGATGCCGCGCGCAGGAGGCGAGTATGTCTTCATGCGCGAGGCTTACGGGCCGCGCCTGGGCTTCCTCTACGGGTGGATGCAAATCTTCATCGCTAAGACCGGCTCGCAGGCGTCCGTCGCCGTCGCCTTTGCCATCTTCCTCAATAATCTGACGGGCGGCACGCTTGATACGACTCTCTTCTCGCTCCCCCTGTTCGGTAAGCAGTTTAACTTCGGTTACCTGCAACTCATCGCGCTCTCGCTAATCGCCATTTTCACTCTGGTCAATTGCGCGACCGTCATCGTCAGCGGGTGGATTGCGACCGTGCTGACCGGCGTCAAGATCGCGCTCGTCGTCGGCATCGGGCTCGGGGCTTTTCTTCTGGCGAGCGGCGACTGGGGCCATTTCGCGCTGGCGAATGCCGGGGGAATTTGCGAGGACGTGAGCCCGGCGACGATGACCAGCGTGGCAGGCTTCAGCGCGGCGATGCTCGGCGCGCTCTGGGGCTACGACGGCTGGAACAACCTGACGCTCGTCGCAGGCGAGGTGAAGAACCCGCAGCGCAACATCCCGCTGGCGCTCATCGGCGGCACGATTCTCATCATCCTGCTTTACGTCTTCGTCAACCTGGCTTACTTCTACGTGCTCACACCGACCGAAGTGGCGAGTGTGCCAAAAGCGTCCTCGGTCGCGACCGAAGTGGCGAAGAGTTTTCTCGGCCCCGTTGCCATCGGCCTCATCGCCGCGGCGCTGATGGCCTCTTCCATCGGCACGCTGCATACCTCTATCCTGACGGGCGCGCGCGTCCCCTATGCGATGGCGCGCGACCGCCTCTTCTTCGACCGGCTCGCACGCCTCTCGCCCCGCACGCATGTTCCCATTGGCGCGCTCGTGGTCCAGGGCGTCTGGGCCGGGATACTCACGCTCTCAGGCTCGTTCGACACGCTGACCGACTACGTCATCTTCGGCTCGTGGATTTTCTACGGACTCACGACCGCCTCCGTCTTCATCTTCCGGCGGCGCATGCCGTACGCCGAGCGGCCCTACCGCGCGTGGGGCTACCCGGTTGTGCCAATTCTCTTCCTGCTCGTCACGGGCTTCCTGCTCTTCACGACGCTTTTGCCGGACCCGGCCCGCGGGCTGAAGGGCTTCAACGTCAACGCCCTCATTGGCCTGGGCCTGATCGCGTCGGGGCTGCCCGTCTACTGGTACCTGTCCAGGCGTCATCGGGTCGGGTACGTGGAGAAAAGTGGCGGCGGAGATGACCCGTTTGACAAGGGCTGAAGGCCGCCCGGCGGGCGCGCGGGAGCGAGTGAGCAAAATTACTCTTGACTTGCCGTCCGAGTTGGCTTAGAAGCACTGTTGTTCTTTGACCCGAAACCGAAGCGGAGTGACTTTTTCCGACAGGCACTCCCGTCTCTGAATCTAACTTAACTTAAAAGGAGTCCCCTGATGGACAGTCGTATTCTAGGAATTGTCGGCGGAGTTCTGGTCTTGCTCGGCATATTTCTGCCGCTCGTCACCGTCACTATTGGGTCGGCAGGCATGAGCCAAAGCGTCAGCTTTTTTGACAGCATCAAAGGCGGGAGCTGGGAAGGGTGGGTGTTGCTTCTGCTCGGGATAGCATCAATCATCCTGGCCGTGCTGAGGAAGTACAAATTCTTAATCGTGACGGGCGTGATCACTCTCGGTATAGTTGTCCTCAACTATATCAACATGAAGTCGAGTCTCGCCAAAGCGATGGGCTCGGCTGACGCTGAGACGTTGGAGCGGATGGGTGTTGACGTTTCCACGAACTGGCTCGGCTGGTTGGTTCTCATCCTCGGCTCGCTGGTCCTGATCGCCGCCGGTGCGATGGCGAAGGGCGTCCCCGCCGCAGCTAACTGGGGTTCAGCGCCGCCCCCACCGCCCCCCTACACACCGGGACGGTAAGGAAAAGGGATGAGGGATGAGGGATGAGGGATGAAGGAAAGACAGTAGCTTTTATTTCATCCCTCATCCCTCATCCCTTTTTTCGAGGGCTTCGCGGGCGATCTCCTTGTCGTCGAAGTGTA
>DATFCB010000527.1:0-2437 GCA_035253525.1 Pyrinomonadaceae bacterium
CAAAGGAAAACTGCTGATACTTTGCGCAGCATTTGTGCTCGCGTCGGGCGCGACGGCGCTGGCACAGAATCCCTCGCCGTCGCCGTCTTCGACGCCGCAGCCTGCGCCGCCCGCTGGCACGACCGGAGGGCAGCAACAGCAGCCCGGCCAGGCTCCGCCTTCGCCTACTCAGTTGCCGCCGAACTCGTCCTCCGCGCCCGTCCGCCCGGACAACGAGGCGCAGCAGAGCGCACAACCGCAGACGGGTGTCGAGCAGGAGCGCCAGCAGACGACCCCGAACACGCAGGGGCCGCGCCCGACGCAGCCGCAGGTCCAGCCGCCTTCGCAGCAGACCACGCCCGGCCAGCAGCCGCAGACGGCCACGCCCGCCGGCACACAGACGCAGCCGCAAGGGACACAACCGGGCGCTACTCCTTCGACCGGCGTGCAACAGACGCCGGGCCAGAACGTCGGCGTCACGTCGGGCGTCGCGCCCGCTGAACTACCGGCGGAGCCGCCGCCCGTCGCGCCGAACTTTGAAGCCCCGCCGCGCCCCTTGCCTTCGGCCGAGCGTGTCGGCGTGGACGTGTCGGACCAACTCCCTCTGACGCTCAACGAGGCGATTGCGCTCGCGCTCGAAAACAACAACGACATTGACAGCTCGCGCATAGACGTGGAGATAGCCGAGTTCAACCTGCGCGCGGCGCGCGGAGTTTACGACCCCGTGCTTTCGTCCGAAAGTTATTTCGAGAGCCGCGTGACGCCGACCAGTTCCACCCTTGGCGGCGCGGGCGCGACCGGCTCCGTCAAGCAGACGGACGCGACGGGCGCGCTGCGCCTGGGCGGCTTCTCGCCGTTCGCGGGCGGCTCATACCAGTTGGACTTCGCCTCGACGCGCCTGACGACCAACAACCAGAATGTCACGCTCAACCCGCAGTTCCCGACGGCGTTCACTTTCACTTACGTGCAGCCGCTCTGGCGCGGCCTGCGCTTCGACAACAACCGACGCCAGATTGAGATTGCCAAGAAGAACCTCTCTTTGACGGACGCGCAGTTCCGCCAGCGCGCCATCGAAGTCATCTCGCAGGTCGAGCAGGCTTACTGGGAGTTGGTCTTCTCGCTCCGCAATCTACAGGTCCAGATAGACGCCGTGCGCCAGGCGCGCACGCAGGTCGAGAGCAACCGGCGGCAGGTCGAGAAGGGCGTGCTCGCCCCCATCGACATCGTCGCCGCCAACACGCAGGTGACGACCTTCGAGCAAAACGTCTACACGGCGCAGGAGGCCGTGACGCGCGCCGAGAACACGCTGAAGACGCTGATGCTGCCCGACCGCGCCGCGCCGCTCTGGTCGCGCTCGCTGACCCCGGTCACGCCCGTCAACCTCGAAGCCCCGCGCGTCCCTTTGGAGCAGGCCGTGACCGCCGCGCTTCAGAGCCGCCCGGAATTGGCACAGCTTCAGACCAACGCCGAAATCAACCGGATAGACCAGCGCTACTTCCGCGACCTGACCAAGCCGCAGATTGATTTGGTCGGAACTTACACCACGGTCGGCCTCGCCGGGGCGCTCACTTCGGCTGCCACGGGCGGGGGAACGAGCGCGAACGCGTTGCTGCGCGCGCGCGTCAACGAATTGTCTTTGCTCGCGGGCCTCGCGCCGCTCGACACGGCGACGGGGGGGAGCACCGGCGTCAACCCGAACCTGGTCGGCGGCTACACGACCTCGCTCGGAAACCTACTGGCCCAGGACTACCCGACCTACCGCGCGGGCGTCCGCATAGAACTCCCTTTGCGCAACCGCACGGCCGAGGCCAACCTGGGGCGCTCGCTCGCCGAGGGCCGCCGCATAGAGAACACGCGCGCGCAGGCCGAGCAGATAATCGAGGCCGACGTGCGCAACGTGACGCAGTCGCTCAGGTCGGCGGAAGCGCGACTCGCCGCAGCCGCCTCCGCGCGCTCTTCGGCCGAGCAGCAATACGAGAGCGAGCAACGGCAGTTCCGCGCCGGCACGACCACCTTCTTCCTCGTCTTGCAGCGGCAGACGGAACTCCTGGCCGCGCGCGGGCGCGAGCTACAGGCCCAGACGGATTTGAATAAAGCCATCGCGGAGTTTCAGCGCGCAACGGGGAGCACGCTTACCGCCAACAACGTCTCCATCCGCACGGACGGCAACGGGCGCGGGCTGGAGATGCGCCCCGCGCCCGCCGCCGCGGATTCGTCGAGCGCATGGCCTTCGCCCGCGCGCACGAATCCGGACAGCGCGTTCACAGAGAGTAAGAACGAATGACGGACAACGCCCCTCTCTCTTCCGATCCTACGTCGAAGAGCGCACGCGCGCTCTGCGTTCTGGCGTGCGCCGCGCTCCTCGCCGTCTCTTCGGCGTGCGGGTCCGGGGGCGGTGGTGGTGGTGACGAGAGCGCCGCGCGCGGCATCGTCGTCGTGAACGCGCCGGCGGCAGGGG
>DATFCB010000528.1:0-5391 GCA_035253525.1 Pyrinomonadaceae bacterium
TCCATAGAAGTCTTCCGACTGTCGCCTTGACTCAACCCTTTGCGTCTTTGCGCCTTTGCGTGAGGAAAATTTCACGCCAAGGCGCAAAGACGCAAAGGGTTGAGCCTGGATTTTGAAACGTGCTTTAACTTGAAGAACAGAAAATTACTGTAAGCCGGGCGCATTATACACGGCCGAGATTGAGACCGTTAATCTTGAGCGCGAAGGCGTGCGCGCCGGGCCGCTCGGCGGGCAGTTGGACACGCAGTCCCGCTTCGTCCTGCGACCAGCGGAGCCGCCCGCGCGAGCCCAGCAACTCGACTTTGCCGACTTTGCCCACGGCGTTCGTGAGCGGCGCGACGGTCACTTCGGGGCGCTCGGGCCAGCCCATGAAGAAGGCGTAAAGGGTTTGACCTTTGCGCGTGAAGCGCACGTCTTCGGCCGTCAGTTCCTTGCGCTTGCTCTCGTTGAATTTCGCGTCCGCGGCCTGCGAGGCTTGCGTGCTCGGCCCCGTGCCGTAAATCTTCCACGGGCGCGTCGCGTAAATCGCCTCGCCGTTCGTCGCCATCCACTCCGTCAGCGCCGCGAGGATTTTCAACTCCTCCGCGTCGAGCATGCCGTTGTTCGGCAGCGGAAAGTTTAATAAGAGATTGCCATTCCTGCTGACGACATCCACCAGCATGTCTATCACCGTCTTCGGCGTCTTGTAGGGAGCGCCTTTAAGATAATGCCAGTTGCCGACGCAGGTGTGAGACTGCCACGGCGCGGGCCAGACGTTTTCGACCACGCCGCGCTCCACGTCCATCACGCACGTCCCCGTCTCGCAGTCCTCGCGCTTCTTACTCAATTGCACCGCCTCCACACGCCCGCCATGATGTTTCGCGCTCAGGTTGTAAAGGTTCGCCGTCTGCATCAGCCCCCAGTCGCCGAACGGAATCTCGCCGTCGGTGTAGAGCAGGTCAGGCTGGTACTTGTCCACGAGGTCTCGAATGCGCAAGTACCACTGGCGCTTGAACGCCTCGGACGTGTTGTCCAGGTTCCAGGGCAGGTCCACATAAACTTGCTTGATGTCGTGATAAAGGTCCGCGTCCTGAGGGTTGATGCCGTCGTAAGGGACGCCCGCGAGCGGTCCCGCTTTGTCGCTTCCGTGACTGACGGAGAACCACTTGTAGCTCATCGCCAGGTGCTCGCTCACGCCGAAGCGTAGATTGTGTTTGAGCGCGGCCTTGCGGAAGAGGCCGACGATGTCGCGCCGCGGCCCCATCCGCACGGAGTTCCAGCGCGTGTGTTTGGAATCCCAGAGGTCGAAGTTGTCGTGGTGCACGGCGAGGCTGACGAAATACTTCGCCCCGGCCTTCTTGTAGAGGCCGACCAGATAATCCGCGTCGAACTTGTCGGCCTTCCACGTCGGGATGATGTCCTTGAAGCCGAATTTGGACGGGTGGCCGTAGGTCTTGACGTGATGGTCGTATTGCCACTCGCCCTGTATGTACATATTGCGCGCGTACCAGTCGCCGTACTCCGTCGCGGACTGCGGCCCCCAGTGAGCCCAGATGCCGAACTTGGCGTCGCGGAACCAGGTGGGGATGGTGTACGCCCTGAGCGATTCGCGCGTTCCCGCAAATGGGCCAGGCTGTATCGGCGGAATCGCTTCGTCACTTGCGAACGAGCGCGCGCCTTTCATGGCGGGAACTGCCGCCGCCAACAACTTGAGCAGAGTTCGCCGCGTCATGGACATCGGGGTTCACCTCTGAAAGTCTAAACTCAACCCCCTTTGCGTCTTTGCGCCTTGACGTGAATGATCTATTTTTTTTTCACGCAAAGGCGCAAAGACGCAAAGGGGGTTGAGCGCATCGGACTTGAATTTGAAACGGTCGCGCGCTCTGGTTTAATGTGCGGCCTTGACGAAGCGGCGCACGTAGGCGGCGAGGGACCTGATCTCGCTTCTGGAGAGCTTCTTGCCGAACGCGGGCATCTCGTTCTTGCCCTCTGTGATGGATTCTATGAAGCGCGCGTCGCGCCCCTCCTTCTTCCACCACTGCTCGTTCGTGAAATCCGGGACCGACAGCATTCGGCCGACGACCGTCTCCCCGCGCCCGTCCGCGCCGTGACACCTGGCACACTTTTCGTTGAAGAGCGATTTCGCGCGGGCCAACTGCTCGGCCGAAACCGACTTCGATTGCTTCTTCTCCTCCTGCGGCCCGTCGGCGGCGCGCGAGGAATCTAAAAGGTATCCGGCGCTGAAGACTGCGAGCGCGGTGATGAGTGCTCCGACTTTGAACGACAAACTCATGCGCGCCAATTTATCAGAAAAGCGATTCGTTCCGAAAGGGGCGCAAAAGTTGTCGCGTCGCGGCCCGAATATGACGCGTCTTTGTCGGCGGAATCGTTGATGCTATACTCACGCCCGCAAGCTTTTGAAAGGTAGTTTTGACTCCCCGCGCTGCAACGCAGCTTGTCCAAAACCCGAAACATCAACGCCGGCGCATTTTGATGAACTCGACCGCTCGGAAAATTCAGGCCGGCTTCGTCCTGGCCTCCCTCTGCGGCCTCGTCGTCTGGCTCGGCTGCGCGCTCACTTCGAGGGCGCAGGGGCCGGGAATGAGCGCCGGCCCGGCCCCGCCCGCGACCAGTTGGCGGCCCGACAAGAACGCGCGCTACACGGGTCCGCAGGTCTGTGCCAAATGTCACGAGGACGAGTCGCGGACGCAGCACGCGACGGCGATGGGGAGGGCGCTCGAACCCGTGGCGACGAGCGAACTGCTGCGCGCCAACCCGACCCTCACGTTCCGTAGCGGCCCGTACACTTACCAGATCACGCGCCGCGGCGACCAGAGCCTCTACTCCGTGACGAACGGCAAGGAGACCATCACCGAGCCGATTCTATACTCCTTCGGACAGGGCAAGGCCGGGCAGACCTACGTCTTCCGGCGCAACGACTCTTTCTACGAAAGCCGCGTCAGCTTCTACAAAGAGATCAAAGGACTGGACTACACCATCGGCTATGAGCCGGTCGCGCCGCCGACGCTGGACGAGGCGGCGGGCCGCGCCATCAGTTCCGACGAAGCGCGCAACTGCTTCACCTGCCATTCAACCGCCGCCGCCACAGGCTCGACGCTGCATCTGGACCGCATGATACCCGGTGTCACCTGCGAGGCGTGTCACGGACCCGGAGCCGAGCACGTCGTGGCGATGGAAGGGAAGGAGTTGAAGAACAAGCGCATCTTCAATCCGGGCAGGATGACGCCGGACGAGTTGTCGCAGGAGTTCTGCGGCTCGTGCCATCGCTCGGCCGAGCAGGTTGCGGCCAACAAGACTTTGCGCGGAATCAACAGCGTGCGCTTCCAGCCCTACCGCATGTTCACGGGCCGCGGCCACGACCCTTTCGACGAGCGACTAAGCTGCACGAGTTGTCACAACCCGCATCAGAACCCGAAAGAGGAAGCCGCCTTCTACGACGAGAAGTGTTTCGCCTGCCATCGCTCGGGCGAGAGTTTGAAGTCCGCGCAGGTCGCCAAAGCTGAAGCCGATGACGGGCGCAACGCCAAGCCCTGTCCCGTCAGCCAGCAGTCATGCGTCTCCTGCCACATGCCCAAGGTCGAGATTCCCGGCTCGCACTTCCAGTTCACAGACCACCGCATCCGAATCGCCCGCGCGGGCGAGCCGTTCCCGAATTAAAAGATAGGGATGAGGGATGAGGGATGAGGGATGAAATAAGAGCTTCTCTTTCTTTACTTCATCCCTCATCCCTCATCCCTCATCCCTTTACTTAATGGTGAAGCGCTCGGAGCTTGTCGCCGTGTTCGCGCCGTCGGTGACGACGGCTTTGAGTTCGTAGTCGCCGGGGGGGAAGACATCCAGGGGGATGATGCCTGTGTACTGTATGCGGCCCGTCGCATCGGGGGCGGGCAACTCGACGGGCACGCCGCCGAGGGTGCGTCCGCCCTGCGCAAACTCAAGGCGCATCTTGGGCGCGGATTCCTTCGGCGCGTAGATCGTAACGAAGAGACTCAAGCCCTTGCTGTTCGCCTTGGACAGAGCTTCGCCAAAATTCGGGTAAAGCAAGAGTTCGCCCGCGCGGAACGGGTTGGACATTTGCTGCTCGGCGGCCGACAGCTTTTGCGCCTTGCCCACGAAGATGATGCTGCTCACACGCAGCTTAGACTGATCGGCAGCGGGGACGACGACGCTCCCCTTGTTGACGCCGAACCGGCTGTTCGTCGCGTCGTAAACAATCGAGTCCATCGTGTAGCGTCCGGGCTCAAGGTCGGCCTGGCTGTAGAAAAGCACGTCGCCGCGCCTGGCATTCTCCAACTCCGCAAGCGGCCCGCTCAGCAGGTAATGGTTGCTGAGCTTTTTCACCACGCGCTGCGCCTCGTCCCTGAAGAGCACTACGATGGAGAAGTCGGTCTTGTAAATCTTCTTCTCGGCATCCGTGACGAAGTTGACCGTGCCCGCAGGCACTTCGACCATAACGGGAACGAGGCCCGGCCTGCTTGATTCCGGGAAACTGAAGGCCGCGGCCTTGATGTTGAACGCGCCCGCCTGCGGCTTGCCTTCGAGAGCAACGAGGGCCGGCACTTCGAAAGACAGGACGGGGGAATCGTAAGACGCACCCAGCGCGTAGTAGCCCTTGCGCGCCTGGACCTCGACGCCGGGGCGGTTGACCTTCAGGCTAATCTGGCGGAAGCGGCCGTCGAAAGTTTGATTCTTCGGCGAGTAAGTCAGGACGTAGTAGGAGTGCAGGTCTTCGTTGACCTGGCGCAGCCGCTCGCCAGGGTTATTCGTGCTGGCGATCAGGAGGCCGCCGGTCTCTGAGGCGAGTTGGCCCAATCCGCTCTCGGGGTTGTGGCGCACCAACTCCTCGTTGCGCTCAAGGTCCTTGGTCATCGGCCCGGCCATGTCGTCCGGGTTCGAGCGCTGCTGGCCGAGCACAGTCATCGCGCGACCGGCCTCTGCGTCGGAACTCAAAACGCGCAGGCCGGCCGCGTCCACCGTGTAGATGCTGACGTTGGCGCGGTTGGCGTTGCCGATGACGGTGCGGAAGTTGGCCGCCACCGAAGCGGGGATGAGCGCGCCCTCGGAGAAGAGGACGAGCGCCTTGCGTCCCGGCAGGCTGCTCATGGAGTTGATGATGGCGAGCAAGGCGTTCGTGGTCGCGAAGCCCTGCTGCGTCTGTTCCAGCCACTCGAAGCCCTGCTCCGCGCGCAGCCGCATGGCGTTCAAACGCCGCTCCACGTCAATGAGTCCTGGGCTGAGGGAACTGGTCGGAATCCCGCCTGCGGCGGCGGCCCGCGCTTCCGTGGCGGCCGCATCCGCCTTGCTGCGCAACTCCAAGTCTTTTTCAGAGAGTTGGGTGACCTTCGCTGTGTTCGAAGTGAAGGCCGGCGAGTTGACCGTGCCCGCGGAATC
>DATFCB010000529.1:0-2802 GCA_035253525.1 Pyrinomonadaceae bacterium
CTCTTTCTCCCGACCGAGGACATAGACTGGATAGAGGCCGCGGGCGTCTACGTGCAGCTACACGCGGGGAGCCGCAAGTTCCTACACCGCGCGTCGCTCGGCGAACTGGAAGCGTCGCTCGACCCTCACCGCTTCATACGCATCCACCGCTCTTCAATCGTCAACATCCTTTGCGTCAAGGAACTCTTCCCGCACTCGCACGGCGACTACATGGCCGTGCTCAAAGACGGCACCCGGCTCAAGCTCAGTCGCAGCTACCGCCCCAAAGTAGAGACCCGCCTCCGCCAGTCGCTCTAATCTCCGAGCCGTCTCGCCGGCCGCCGCGTCCGACTCACAACAGCGGGCCGCGCCTCGTAACATAATCGTTGCCCCGCCTGCCCGGAAGCGTTGAAATGCGGCCGGAAAATTATGTTGACGAATAAGTGATGAAGGGAACCTGAGAGCGATGAACTTCAGAGGCAGGTCTTTAGCGAAGAGCGTCAGGGCGCTTCTCCTGGTCGTCTTGGTGAACGCGGCGGTCGCGGCGGCCGACTCCGTGAACACGCGCGAGCGGAGCGTGACGGAAGTGGCACAGGGCGTCTACGTCATACGCCACCCGGACGACCCGACGGGCTTCCCGAACGGGAACACGACGGTCATTATCGGCGAGAGGGAAGTGTTAGTCGTTGACTCCTGCTATCTGCTGTCGGAGACGCGCAAGGACATCGCGCAAATCCGCCAGTGGACGGACAAGCCCGTGCGCTACCTCGTCAACACACACTGGCACGGCGATCACGTCATGGGGAACCACACCTACTGGGATGCGTTCCCGCAACTCGCCATCATCGCCCACGTCGAGACGCAGAGGCAGATAGAGGGCTACGTCTCGACGTTTATCGCGAGATATCAAAAGACCACGGCCGACGTGAGGCAGAGGATTGAGACGGGCAAGGCTGAGGACGGCAAGCCGCTGACCGAAGAGGCCAGGAAGGAGTTGCAAAAAAACCTTGCCGGGCGAGAACAGGTGCTGGCGGAGTTCAAGGACTTTCGTCTGCGCGCCCCCAACCTGAGCTTCGACCAGGAACTAAACCTCGACCTCGGCAATCGCGAGGTGCAGATAAAATTTCTGGGACGCGGCAACACCAAGGGCGACGCCATCGTTTATCTGCCGAAAGAGAAAATCCTGATTGCGGGCGACCTGCTGGCTCATCCCGTGCCTTACCTGGGCGGCGGCTTCCCCTCCGAGTTGGTGAAGACCCTACAGCGTATGAACCAACTCGACGCGCAGACAATCATCCCCGGACACGGCGAAGTCCTGCGCGGCGCTTACGCCAAAACTTATCTTGCTCAGGTCATAGACTTCGTGCAGACGGTGGCCGCGCAGGTGAGTGCCGAGGTCTACCGGCGTGGAAACAGTCCGCGGAATCTTGAGGCCGTGCGCGAAGCCGTGATGAAGACGATAGACGCGCCCGCGTGGAGACAAAAGTTTGCCGGCGACGACAAAGACAACCGAGAGTTCTTCGACGGCTTCTCGATGCCCGGACTGGTGACGGCCGCCTACCGCGAAGCCTGGGGGAACTAGGGATGAAACGTCTCACAGCCGGGCTCTTCGTCCTGCTCATCGCCTCGCAGAACGCCGCGGCCCAAACGACCTTTCATGGCAACCCGGCCCGCACAGGCGCGTACGAATCATCCGGGCCTAAACAGTTGAATGGCGTGAAATGGGCGTTCAAAACCGACGGCCCCGTCATCTCTTCGCCGGCCGTCTCAGGCGGCGTAGTCTTTACCGGCAGCCTGGACACCAACCTTTATGCAGTGGATCAGGAGACGGGCGCGCAGAAGTGGCGATTCAAAACCGAGGGACCGATTGCGTCGTCGCCAGCGGTGGCAAACGGGACCGTTTACTTCAGCGGCAACGATGGGGTGTTTTACGCCCTGGCGGCCGACACGGGGGCCGTCCGGTGGAGGTTCTCGACCGAGCGGGGCGAGCGGCGGTTCGAGGCCAAAGGGATACACGGCACGAGACCCAGGGCGCAAACTGTGCCAGACCCTTTCGACATCTTCACCTCGTCGCCGGCCGTCTTCGGCCATCGGGTCTACTTCGGGAGCGGCGACGGCAACGTCTACGCACTGGACGCCGAGACCGGTGTGCTCCAATGGAAATTCTCGACCGGCGAGGTGGTGCGTGCTTCCCCCGCAGTCGCCAATAACACGGTCTACGTCGGCAGTTGGGATAGTTATCTCTACGCACTGGACGCCGACACAGGTGTTGAGCGGTGGCGATTCAAGACGGGCGAGGACCCCGTCAACCATAATCAGGTGGGCTTCCAGTCTTCCCCGGCCGTCGTTGACGGAGTCCTCTACGTCGGCTGCCGCGACGCGCACGTCTACGCCCTGGACGCCGCGAGCGGGCGAAAAAAATGGGACTACTACACGAGCAAGGCGTGGGTCATGGGCACGCCGGCGGTCGGCGGCGGCACGGTGTACGTGGGCACGGGCGACTCGCGCCGCTTTCTCGCGCTCGACGCGAAGACGGGCCGGGTGCGGTTCTCGCTCGACTCGAAGACGGCGCTCTTCTCCTCGCCCGCGTTGGCCGGCGAGATGGTCTACGTCGGGGCGCTCAACGGCAGGCTGTACGCCGTGGACGTGAAAGCGGGGAAACTCGCGTGGGAGTTTCAGACCGAAAGCTCAAGGAACGACCCGCTCAAAGTTTGGAACCCGGACGGGACCAGGAATCAGGCCAGATTCACGCCGACGTTTTTCGACTTCCAGGACATGTTTATCACCTGGTACAGATATTTCTCAGTCGGCGCAATCGTCTCC
>DATFCB010000530.1:0-10638 GCA_035253525.1 Pyrinomonadaceae bacterium
GGGCTTACAACAGTGTCGGACAGATAAAGCGCCTCCGACGAGAATGTTTTCCCGCCGGAGGCGCTTTCTAAATTTCTAGTCAAGAATGACCTGCTCCCGTCTCGGAAGGCGGTCGAGCAGCACAATAAGGATTTTCATGAATTTCTCTGAGTTGGGACTCGTGCCCGCGCTTGCGCGCGTGTGCCAGTCCCTCGGATACACCGAACCAACACCAATTCAAAAGCAGGCGATTCCCGTAGTCCTCACGGGCTCGGATTTGATCGGCTGCGCCGAGACGGGGACCGGCAAAACGGCCGCGTTCCTGCTCCCCATTATTCAACGCCTTCAAGAGCGGTCGCGCCCCGGCGTGCGCGTGCTCATTCTCGCGCCGACGCGCGAGCTGGCGTCGCAGATAGAGGCCAGCTTCCGCTCACTCGCCCCTGCAAAGGGCTTGAGGGCCGCGACTCTCATCGGCGGCACTGGAATCGGCAAACAGACTTCGGAGCTGCGCGGTCGCCCGGCGATTGTCATCGCCACTCCGGGCCGCCTGCTCGACCACGTCGAGCGCGGCGCGCTCGACTTCGCGCAAATCGAAACGCTCGTCCTTGACGAAGCCGACCGCATGCTTGACATGGGATTCTGGCCCGCGATTCGTCGCGTGCTCGCGATGCTGCCCACGAAGCGGCAGACGCTGCTCTTCTCGGCGACCATGTCGCCCGAGATCGAACAGCTCGCGCGCACGACGATGAAGGAGCCGAAGCTCATCGAAGTCAGCCGGCGCGGGACGGCGGCCACGACCGTCGAGCAGAAGGCTTACCCGGTCGCGCTCGAATCGAAGACGGCGCTCTTGCTCGACCTGCTCGAACGCGAGCGCTTCGAGCGCGTGCTCGTCTTCACGCGGACGAGGCGCGGGGCCGAACGCCTCTCGCACATCCTGCAAGCGCGCGAGCACAAGGTCAATCGCATTCACGCCGACCGCACGCAGCCGCAGCGCGAGGCCGCCCTGCGCGGCTTCAAAGACGGCCGCCACCGCGTCCTCGTCGCCACGGACATCGCGGCGCGCGGGATTGACGTTGACTCCGTCTCGCACGTCATCAACTACGACGTGCCTTCCGCTCCAGAGGATTACGTGCACAGAATCGGACGCACGGGCCGGGCCGGCAACGTGGGCCAGGCCATCACGCTGGTCTCGCCGGTTGACGAGTTGTCCATGCGCGCCATAGAGCGCATGACCGGGCAGAAGGTCGAGCGCGTTGTGCTTCCGGGTTTCGGCGGCCGCACCGAGGGCGCTCCCGCGTGGAAAGCCCCCGTCTCCGCCCTCAGCGGGCGCGGCGGCAGCAGCTTCGGGCGGCGCTCCTTCAGGCCGCGCCGCGGAAGATAGTTCAGTCTTTTCATGGGCCGCGCCTGAAGCTAGAGGCTCGGCCCAAACATCTATTTCATCTGAGGAGAGTTTGATTGGCTAAAGAAGATTTGATTCCGGCTGAAGGTGTTGTGATTGACAAGCTGCCCAACGCTTTTTTCAAAGTGCGACTGGACGGCAGCGACCACGTGGTGCTGGCGGGTGTTTCCGGCAAGATGCGGAAAAATTTTATACGCATCCTGGCCGGCGACCGCGTCAGCGTCGAGATGTCTCCCTACGACCTGACCCGAGGGCGAATCACTTACAGATACAAATAGAGCGGCAGGAGGGTTCCGTGGAAAAGCAACTGCACACGGTCGGCGAGCGCGTCGAGAAGATTTGCGCTGAATGTGGCGAGGAACGCGGCCACGTCGTGGTGTCGGTCACCAAGCGCGGGCAAATCTCGCGCGTGAGTTGCCCGAAATGCGGCACGCGTAGTTCCTTCAAAGTCAGCGCGTCAGCTTCATCCGACGCTTCACAGGCTAAAACCGGAGCGCCCTACGACCGAGCGCGCACGTACCGGACGGGCCAATCCATGATGCACCCGGTCTTCGGACTGGGCGAAGTAACGGCTGTCATCGAGCCGCAGAAGATAGATGTACTCTTCTCGGATAGGCTGCGGCGGCTCGTTCATGCATCCACCCAAAAATAGATTCAGGCGGTGGGGCGCGAAGACCAAAAAGCAATTGAGCGCGCCCGACCGCGTGACTGAAGGCGCGCGCCTGACTTTCCGTGCGGAGTTGATGCCGGGCCGCGACGCCGCCGAGCGTACCTTTACGGTGGCCCGCGTTTTGGCACACGCGCGAGTCGAGCTAATCGGGCTTGGCGGGCAACACGCGCTGACGGAGTTCGAGCCGGTCCACTGAGACGCGGGCCGTAATTTAGAAAAAGTCCGACCGCCGGTTGATTTCGGGCGCAGACCTTGATTAGAATCCTGGCCCTGGCGGTGTGGTGATCTGTCATCCTCAAAGCCCGCGCTTTATTCCGCCGGACTCTCGTGTAATTTGTAACGCGTCAGGTAGTAAATCGAAGCCCAGTCCTACAGCCTAGTGACTTTCGTCCTCCGCGTTTACCCGTTTGTTCTTGACCCCATTCTACGGCAATAGGTGAAACCTCATGTATCGTGTGCCCTCTCGCCCGTCGCGCCTCAAACATTACGTCTCGACGGCCGTCTTGATTCTCCTGGCCTCCTGTCTGACAATCGTTTCTCAAGCACAGAGCCTCGGCCCGGCCGGACAGCAGATTGGCCCAACGCCTCCCGCCGCCGTTCAGGAACCTGACCACGGGGCGCGCGATTACGTCGTCCCTGGCGAGTTGCCGCCGGACGCGGGGAAAGTAATCAGCGCCAAGCCGGAAAAGGGCGCGAGCGCAGCCGCGACCGAAGGCGGGACGGCGACGTATTCACTCGTCCAGGAGACCGTCGAATACAAGTCCATAGTGGGCGTCACCTACACCCTGCGCGCTTACAGCGGGAAGTATGTTCGCTGGGCGTTCCAGGACAGCGACCTGGACGCCGACGGCATCAGCCAGGAACAGATTTATGAACTGGTCTACCTGACGGACCTCAATTACGCGCACATGTCCGAGATGCTGGGCGGCGAGCCTGTGGGGAGCGGCCTGTTGACCATCGCGCTCGTGGACCCTGGGCCGGGTAACGCTGGCCTCGGCTGGGTCGGCGCGAAGGGACTCGACATCGCGCCGTCCGTGCTGAGCGAGATTAAGAAATATCTGGCCCTCGGCCAGTTGCAGCCAGTCATCCAGCACGAGATGTCTCATAACTTCGATCTCTACAGTTGGCCGGTGAACTACCTCTCTTACTACGGGGATTTCGGTCACGCCTGGACACAGTTCTTACAGCACTACACTCTGTTCTATGCGTCCTTCGGCGACTTCGACATGACGCCGAAGTCCGCCCTGGCTTATCACACGAAGAGGCTGACCAAGGCTTGGGACGCGGCTGGCGACGCCGCCTCCTGGTCGGCCTGTATGCGCAACGGCGGCGGGTGTGAGGGCTTGGGGATTAACCCCAACGAAGGGTGGAGTGGGTTCATGCTGCGCTTCTCGCGCCTGCACGGCCGCGCGGCCGTGAGAAAGGCTTTCAGCTACCTCAAGAGTTACACGGGCGCGGCCCCTGCGACGCCGGAAGATAAGAACGACCTGCTCGTCAAGGCGCTCGCCTACGGGGCCAACGCCAACGTCATCTGCGAGGTTGACGCCTGGAACTGGGGGGCCACGCCTGCGGCCCGCAGCGCCATCGCCGCCCTTTACCCCGCGGCGAATCCGTTATGCGCCGACGCGGACGCGGACGGCTACAGCAAGGCCACGGGCGACTACAACGACTCGGCCGCGGCCGTGCATCCCGGCGCGGTCGAAGTGCAGAACGGGGTGGACGACGACTGCGACGACGTGGTTGACGACCTGACCTTCACCGAACCCGCCACGGGCGATTTCGCTTCCCCCTTGAGCGTCAGCGCGACGGGCAGCATCGCGGGTCGAATCTCGGCCGGGGATTCGGACAACTTCAATCTCAACATCACGCAGCCGCGTCAAGTGGTCTTTGAACTCTGCTCGGACCCGGATTTCCAGGGCTGGCTCTTCATGTACAAGAGCGACGGCGGTTGGTTCGACTACCAGTACGTGTTTGCCGGCGGCTGCACGCCGAAGACCTACCAGCTTAACGAGGTCAGGCAGTGGAGGTTCGAGGTCGCGCTCAACAGTAGTTCTCTGCCGGGGAAGTATTCGCTGCGCTATTACACGCGCGACCCCTGGCCCGCCAAGTGGGGCACGCTCGCGCCAGTGACCGCCAACGGCAGCGCTTACCGCTTCTCCGTCAAGGCTGACTCTCTCGTCAACACCGGCGCGACGCCGACGCACGTCCGCTTCTGGGTTGACGGCTACGGCTTCGTCGGCAGCGCCCCTTACGCGGCGACCACCGTCTTCAACTGGACTCCGCCGACGCCGCTGGCGGGCGGCACGTACAAGTACAGGGCGCAGTTACTAAGTGGCACAGTTCCCGTGGAGGCCGCCACCGCGCCCCAGGCATTCAACGCCGGCTTCAGCATTTCACCTGAAGCCAAAAACTTCGGCGGCGAAGGGGGCGACGGGACCATTCAGGTGACGGCGACTGCGGGGCTCGCGTGGACCGCGACCAGCGACGCCGCGTGGCTCAAGGTCACGTCCGGCTCGCCCGGCTCAGGCAACGGGACGGTGGGCTACACGGTCGCCCCCAACCCCGGCCTCACTCCCCGGCTCGGCATCATCACCATCAACGAAAAGACCCTCACCGTCGCGCAGTCCGCGCTGACTCTTTCAATCCTCGACGCGACCGTGACGGAGGGCAACGCCGGCGCGCTCAACGCCAGATTCACCGTCAAGCTCTCCGCGGTTGCGACCAAGACCGTGACCGTCAACTACACGACCGCCAACGGGACCGCGCTTGCTCCGGGCGATTACCAGGCCATCTCTGGCAAGCTGACGTTCCTGCCGGGCCAGACCGCTCAAGTCATAAATGTGCCAATCATAGGGGACATACAGGACGAGCCGAACGAGAAGTTTCAGGTGAACCTCGCCGGGCCAGTGAACGCGGCCGTCGCGGACGCTCAGGGCGTCGGCACGATTACCGACAACGACCCCACGTACAGTCTCACGATCAACAACGTGACGGTGACGGAGATGAACACGGGCGCGAACAGCACGGCCACCTTCACAGTGAAGCTCTCGCAGGCCAGCGCGCAGACGGTGACCGTGAAGTACGTGACCGCAAATGCGACGGCGCTCGCCGGCAGCGACTACACGGCACGGCCTCTGACGACGCTGACGTTCACGCCGGGCCAGACGAGTAAGACAATCGCGGTCGTGGTCAAGGGCGATCTGTTGGACGAACCGAACGAGACGTTCAAGGTAGTCCTCTCGGCCCCGACTAACGCGACAATCGCCTCGGGCCTCGGCGCGGGCGTCTGCACCATCGCCGACAACGACCTCCCGCCGAAGGTAACAATCAACGACGTGAGTGTTGCCGAGCCGGACGCGGGCACTGTTCCCCTCACCTTCACCATCAAGCTCTCGGCCGCGAGCGGGCAGCGCGTCACCGTCAAGTATGCGACGGCCAACAGTTCTGCGGCGTCCGCGACAGATTACACGGCCGTGCCTCTCACGACGCTGACTTTCCTGCCGGGCGAGATGAGCAAGACCGTGGTCGTGAACGTCAGGGGAGACTTGATTAAGGAACTGAACGAAACGTTCTTCGTGAATTTGAGCGCGCCGGTGAATGCCTCGATCCTCGACGCTCAGGGGATTGGCACAATTCTCAACGACGACTGAACGCCCCCGGCGGACAGCGCTCGGCTGAAGATGCGCCAGGAAATCTCACGCAAAGGCGCGAAGAAAACCATTAAGCTTTTCTTCGCGCCTTTGCGCCTTTGCGTGAGACGTTTTTTATTGAATCGTCGAGACTCACTTCGCGGCGAAGTGCTTGAGCAGGGCGAGCAGCGCGGGAAGGTTCTCCTCAACCAGGTCGCTGGGGTTCTTCGCGCGCAGCTCTATGGTCACGGTCGGAACCTGTTTATCAATCCCGAGCAGGAGGCCGAGCGAGCCGGGTGTTTCGTAGCCGAGCGAGCCGCAGAGCGGGTAGCCGTTGATGGAGGCCATGACCTGCGCGAAGGGGCCGCCCGGCCCGTCCCAGTTCATGCACCCGAGCGCGGCGTGTAAGGTCACGACCAGGTGCGGCGGGTACTGTTCGAGCAGTCCCAGTATGGCCCGCGTCTCCGGCTCGGACGACGGCTGCGTGCCGGGGTAACGCTTCTGCTCCGTGTAGTCCGCGCGCCAGGTCTTTGACGGGAAGTTGCGGTTGATGTCCACGCCGTTGGCGTTGACGCGCGTGGCGGCCATCAGGCCATCCGGGTTCACGTCGGGCACGATGACGACGGTCAAGTCCGGCGGCAGGGTGTCGCGGTTCATGCGGACGGCCAGGGCGCGCGCGATGACGGTCGTGTGCGGCTCGTCGCCGTGAATCCCGCCGAAGATGAGGACGCGCTTCGCGCCCGTCCCGTAGACGGTCGCGTTGATGTCGCGCCCCTTCACGGTCTTGCCCAGGGTGAGGTATTTGGGCTCTATGTATTTGGAAGGACTGTTCGGGGCGACGGGCGCGGCCGGGGCCGGGGCCGTGGCGGACGCCGCCGCGCTCTGAGCAGGATGCGGGGCCTGGGCCAAAGCGCTCAGACTCAGGAACGTGAGCGCGTAGAGGCCGCTGAGTAACGGCCCGGCGAATTTTCTCGAAAAAGAACTGACTGCTGAGGCGAACCCGGTCATGTGTGACTACCCTTCTACTCTGCGGCCGCGCGGAGCCCGTGGGAAAGAACCTGTGACTCCGGGAAATTTCCGCCGCTATTATAAATCAGGTCGGCCCGACGCCGCAGTTGTTTTTCTGTCCCGCCCGCTTGCCGTAAGTGTCAAGGTTGACGCCGCACCGGCGCGTGTTTTGCGAAGGGCGCGTGACACATCCACGGCCCTGCGCTCAGCCACAGGTGTTGAGCGTTATCGCCGGTGCGGCCAGATCGAGCCTGCCGTCCCCGTTAAAATCGCCAGGCCCTATGAGGTTGAAGTTCGTCGTACCTTCGGCCGGATAAGTTTTGGGGGCGCTGAAGCCGCCCTGCCCGTTGCCGAGTAGTCCCCACAGTTGCGTGGTCGCGTCCGTCACGAATAGGTCGTCCTTGCCATCGCCGTTCATGTCCGCCACGGAGATTCGCCGCGTCGGCTGAGAGCTGACGACGATAGTCTGACCGAGGCTGAAGGCCCCGCTCCCGTTCCCCAGCAGGATGGCGACGCTGCGCGCGTTCGACACCACCACGGCCAGGTCCTGCTTGCCGTCCTTGTTGAAGTCGCCGACATCCAGGTAGTCGGTCGCGTAGCCCGAGAAGAGGTTGTAGGTGACCGTACCGAAGCTCCCCGCGCCGTTCCCCAGCAGGACGGACACGCCGCCCACCTGGTTCGCCGCGGCCAGGTCCAACTTGCCGTCGCGGTTGAAGTCTCCCTTGACGAGTCCTTGAGTAGTTTCGCCGGCGCGGAAGGTCTTGGGGGCACCCAGCCTGCCGGCCCCGTCGCCAAGCAGCAATTCCACGTAGCCGTTGACCGCAGGGTAGATGGCGTCCGTACTCGTCACGGCCACGTCCGGCTTGAGGTCTTTGTTGAAGTCGCCGACCACGATTGAGTGCGGTGTGTAGGCGGTGGAAAAATGGCTCGGCGCGGTGAAGCCCCCGGCCCCGTTGCCCAGGAGCACGGCGACGGTCTTGTTGGCCGTGCTGGTCACGACCAGGTCCGGCTTGCCGTCGCGGTTGAAGTCACCGTAGGCGAGGCCGCGCGAGTAGGCCCAGCCGTCCGCCGGGTTGGCCGCGACGGAGTAATCGACCGGCACGCCGAGTCCGCCGATGCCGTCGCCAGCGTAGGTCGAGAGGACGCTCGGGATGCTCGAAGCCGTGACGAGATCGGCCCTGCCGTCGAGGTTGAAATCCAGGACGGCGACGGCCGAGAAGGAGCGGTTGACCTGGACTCTTGAGAAGAGCTTGAAGGACGGCTCGTTGCAGACGGCCGCGGAGGCCGGGTTCACCATGAAGGTCGCGCTCTTGGTGGTGGCGTTGGCTGCGGCCGTGAGCGCACCCGACTCGAACTTGTTGACGGCGGCGGTCGTGATTATGAAGCTCTTAGTCGTCTGCCCCTTGGGGACGACCACGCTCGTGGGCACGGTCGTTGACGCCAGGGTGTCCGTCAGGGTGACCGCGATGTCTGCTATCGAGGCGCGCTCAAGCGTCACTGTGCCGGTCAGGCTGCCTCCGCCTACGACACGGTTCGGGCTGACGGCCAGGGAGAGCAGGCCCACGGGCCGCACGGTCAGCGTGGAGGATTTCGTCCCGTTGTAAGAGGCAGTGACCGCCCCCGTCTGTTTGGCCGCGACGACGGCGGTCGTGACGTTGAAGGTCGCAGAGATTTTGCCGGCCGGGACGGTCACGCTGGCCGGGAGCGTGGTCGCGGCCAGGTTGTCCGAGAGCGCGACGACCGCGCCGCCCGCGGGCGCTGGCCCGTTCAGCGTCACCGCGCCCGAGGCGTTGCCGCCGCCCAGGACGGGGTTGGGGCCGAACGCGAGGGCGATGGGCGAGATGGGCTTGACCGTGAAGGGTGCGGTCGCGGACGAGCCGTCTGCGCTGGCCGTGACCGTGCCGACCTGCGGTGCGCTGCCCGGATGCGTCGTGTTGATGACGAAGCTCGCCTCGCTCATCCCCTCTGTGACAGTGACGCTGGTTGGCAGTGTAGTCGCGGCCAGGTCGTCGCTCAGCTTGACGACCGAGCCGCCGACGGGCGCGGGCTTGCCGATGGTAACTTTGCCGGTCGCGGTCTTGCCTTCGACGACGGAAGCGGGGGCGACCGTCAGCGACTTGACGACGACCGGCGGCGGGAAGGCCACGTTGTACGGGGTGAAGATGACCGTCTGAGCGTTCGTCAGATTCTTCAGCGCAGCCTCGGAGGTGTGCGACGCGACGGGGTAAGCGTCAGGCTCGTCGGCGGCGATGCCCACGACCGGCCAGAGCTTTTGATTACCCGCGCCGTAGCGCAGAAGAATTGTGCCATTACGCTGCAACTCAATCTCAAAGCTGACGGGGTTCTCGCCTCGCTTCGCGGTCGGGGAAATCGGCGTGTCGTAGGTGACGGCTTGCCAGCGGAAGATGATGCGGTCGGCGTCCGGCTTGACGACGTAGATGTCGTCGCTCGCGCGCCTGTCGGTCCTCAGGTCGTCCCAGATGCCCGCGATTCTGCGGTAGGAAACCAGACCACGGACGGAACTCTGCGCGTCGTCAATGGGCAAGCCGGAGGTCCAGGCGTCCGGGTAGTTGATGTAAAGCGCCCCGTTGGTGGAGACGGTGACAGACGTGTAAGTAGTCCCCATGAATGGGAAATAAAAAGGCAGGGAGTAGGAGCCGCCGTGTATGTCGTCTCCCTTGACGTTGAGCGGTGTTCCCCCGGTGGAGAGAGGTTTAGCCGCCGCCGTTGTGACGACGTAAGGGTCGCCCGCTTCCACCGGGATTGAAACTGGAATTGAGCTGATTGGCCCAGCGTTCCCGGCGTTGTCAATCGCGCGGACGGAGATGAAGCCGCTGGTGTGGCGGAAAGGCGTACTGTCAGAAAAGGTCTGAGGGTAGCCGGCCGGGGACGCGTATGGAGCGTCGAGCGGCTGCCCTTGTTCAAACTGCGCCGCGGTGGTCGGCTGAGTATCCGTGAAGCGCGTTTCGTAGAGCGCGGCCGTGCCCGTCTTGTTGTTATCGCCGGGCGCGAGCCATTCCACATTTACATACCGCTGAGTCTGAGACTTGAGTTTAAGGTTACTGACGGCGGCCGGCGGCGTCGTGTCATTTTCGGCCGCAGTCTTAAGAGCCTTGAGGGCACTCAGGCGTCGCAACGAATAGACTTTTATCCTCAGGTCGGTGTAGGTCACTACCTCGCTGCCGTAAATCAGCGCGGCCCGTAGCCGCTGCACAGAGATGTCCGGGTTCGCGGCGCAAACGAGCGCGGCCGCGCCCGCGACGTGCGGGGAGGCCATCGAAGTCCCGCTGTAACGGTCGTAGGTGCCGTTCGGCGTGGTGCTCAGAATGTCGTCGCCGGGGGCACCCAGGTCAACCGTTTGCTTGCCGTAGTTGGAAAAGTAGCTGACGGAGTCGTCGGGGTTGGTCGCCGCCACGGAGATGACGTTCGGGGCGTCGTAGCTGGCCGGGTAGACCGGATTCCAATCGTCGTTGCGGGAATCATTGCCGGCGGCCGCGACGAAGAGAATGCCGGAGGTGTTGAGCGCACGGATGGCGTCCAGTTCCGCCTGCGAGCGGCCGCCCCCGCCGTAGCTGTTGTTGAGCACGCGGATATTCGCGCCCTTCGTCCCGCCCGTGCTGACCCAGCGGTCGCGCATCATCTTCGCGTAGTTATACGCGCGCACAGTCACCATCACGCTCGACGGCGCTCCTGACTCGCCGTCACGGCCCAGGACCTTGAGCGACATCAGACTGCTCTGCCAGTTCACCCCGACCACGCCGATGGAGTTGTTGCCGACAGCGCCGATTGTTCCGGCGACGTGTGTGCCGTGCGCGTCCGTGTCGTCCGAAGGATACGCGCCCGAGCCGTCAAACACGGTCTTATCGTTGTGGAAGAAGTCCCAGCCGTTGACATCATCGATGAAGCCGTTCGAGTCGTCGTCAATGCTGTTATTCGGTATCTCGCCGGGATTT
>DATFCB010000531.1:0-2148 GCA_035253525.1 Pyrinomonadaceae bacterium
TCATCCATCGTCAGGGGCGAGAAGACCACTATCTCGTCTATGCGATTACGGAACTCCGGCGAGAAGCGTTGCTCCGCGGCCTTCATCACTTCGTTCTTGATCGCTTTGACATCGCCTAAGGTCTTCGTCCCGAAGCCGAGCGGCTTCTCGTACTTCTTGAAACTCTCGGAGCCCAGGTTCGAGGTCATGATGACGATGGCGTCCGACAGATAGACTTTCTTGCCGCGCCCGTCCGTCATCCAGCCCTCGTCGAAAGCCTGCAAGAACAGGTTCATCAGGTACGGCGAAGCCTTCTCGACCTCGTCCAGCAGCAGCACCGTGTACGGGTTCTCGCGCAACTGCTCGGTCAGGATGCCGCCGCGCTCCGAGCCCACGATGCCGCGCGGCATGCCGATCAGCTTTTCGATGCCGACGGTCCCGTCGCCGTACTCGGACATGTCTATGCGGACCATCTTCTCTTCGTCGCCGAACATAAACTCGGCGACGGCCTTCGCCAACTCCGTCTTGCCCACACCCGTCGGGCCGAGGAAGAGAAGCACGCCGTCCGGCTTGTAGTGGCTCTCCTTGAGCGGGCCTTTGTTCAGGCGCAGGCGTCGCGCGACGCCCTCAATCGATTCCTTCTGCCCGATGACGCGCTTCCCGATGTCCTGTTCCATCGTGGAGAAGCGGTCGTTCGTGTCGCGGAAGATCATGTCGCGTGGGATGCGCGACTCCTGCGAAATCACGTCAATGACGTGCTCGGGCTTGACGATTAAAGTCTGCGGCTCGTTGATCTCGACCTTGACGGCCGCAGTGTCGAGCCAGCCGATTGCCTTGTCGGGCAGGTGCAGGTTGCGTATGTACTTCGGAGACATTTCGAGCGCCGTGTTGATGGCGTCGTCCGAAATCGTCACCGAGTAGTTCTTCTCAAGCCGTGGGCGGAGGCCCAACAGTATCTCGCGCGTCTCGTCGAGCGTCGGCTCGTCAACCTTGACCTGGCGGAAGCGACGCGCCAGCGCCTCGTCCTCTCCGATGTATTCCTTGTACTCCGTGTTGGTCGTCGCGCCGATGATGCGCATCTCGCCACGGGC
Source organism: Pyrinomonadaceae bacterium (assembly GCA_035253525.1). Classification (GTDB taxonomy): domain Bacteria; phylum Acidobacteriota; class Blastocatellia; order Pyrinomonadales; family Pyrinomonadaceae; genus QHXM01. The sequence continues at coordinate 1,071 of DATFCB010000531.1, forward strand.
CAGAGCGGACTTGAACATGTTGGCCGCATCACTCGACGTGCCGAGCGCAGCGCCCGCACCGATAATCGTGTGAGCCTCGTCAATGAAGAGAATCAAATTGTCGCGCTCTTTGACCTCGTCAATGATGCCCTTGATGCGCTCCTCGAACATGCCGCGCAGCATGGTCCCGGCGACGAGGCCGCCCATCTGAAGCTGCACGATGTGCGAGCCCCTGAGACGCGTGGGGACCTTCTCCGGCTCAAGCTCGATTAACCGGGCCAAGCCTTCGACGACGGCCGTCTTGCCGACGCCCGGCTCGCCGACGAGCATGGGGCTGTTGGCGCGCTCGCGGTGGCACAAAATCTCCACCATCTGCTGAATCTCAAGCTCGCGCCCGATGGTCGGCGGAATCTTGTCCATCCGCGCCAGGCGGTTCAAAGAGACGCCGAAGTGCTTGAGATAGGGCGGCAACTCGAACTTCTTCTTGTACTGCTCTTCCTCCTGCTCGCGCAGGTGAACGCGCGAGCGGACGTTCTCCACGACCGATTCGGGCGAGGCACCCAGGCCGCGCAGGACTTCGACGAACAGGCCGCGCTCGTCTTGCGAGAGGGCCGTGAAAATGTCTGTTGACTCGATGGTCTTGCGCCCCTGGGCGCGTGCGCGCTCCATGGCGCGCTTGAAGAGGTCTGTCGTGTCGGGCGCGATCCTGAAGCCTTTGCCGACATGCTGGCGACTCATTTCGAGACGCTTCTCGATCTGCACGCGGACCGAGTGCGGGTCTACGGCGAGGTCGCGCATCGTGGCGTTAAAGAGTTCCGCCTCCTCGTCGGCCAGTGCCTTGAGGATGTGCTCGACCGCCACATAATTCTGGTCGCGGCGGCGCGATTCGTTGAGCGCGTGCTCAAGGATGCGCTGGCCGCTGTCGCTAAATTTATCTTTGTAAGCCCCTAGATCTATCATTCTTGTTTCTCAACTAAATTAGAAGGCGATGCGACGCTCTCAATCAAACGCCAGGTTTGTGACGAAAGTTTGGCGGCGAAGTGTCGTCTTAGTACTTCAAACATGAGCCGCACATAAAGCGAGGTACGGCCCCAGCAAG
>DATFCB010000532.1:0-3045 GCA_035253525.1 Pyrinomonadaceae bacterium
CGTCGCGTTCGCGGATTTCGATAACGACGGATACGTTGACATCCTCGTCGCCAATGACAGCGTGCGGCAGCAGCTTTACAGGAACAAGGGAGACGGGACGTTCGAGGATTTAGCGCTGATTGCCGGCGTCGGCTACGACGAGAACGGGAAGACGTTCGCGGGGATGGGCGTTGACGCGCGCGATTACGACAACGATGGGCTGGCGGACATCTTCATCACGGCGCTCTCAAACGAGACTTATCCGCTCTACCGCAACAACGGCGACCTCTCTTTCACCTACGCGACCAACACGACCGCCGTGGGCCAAATCACGCTCCTCCATTCGGGCTGGGGCACGCGCTTCGTGGACGCCGACAACGACGGCCTGTTGGACATCTTCGTCGCTCAGGGCCACGTCCTGGACACCATCGAGAAGACTTCCGCTTATCTCAAGTACAGGCAGACGCCGCTCCTGATGCGCAACACCGGCAAGGGATTCGTCAATGTCTCCGCGACCGCCGGGACGCCGTTCGCGACTCCGCTCTCCGCGCGCGGCGCGGCCTTCGGCGATCTCGACAACGACGGCGACACTGACGTGGTCGTCGGCAGCGTAGACGGCACGCCCGTCGTCCTCAGAAACGAGGGCACGAAGAACCACTGGCTGGGATTGACGCTCGCGGGCGCGAAGCCGAACCGCGCAGCACTGGGCGCGCGCGTCACGTTGATTGACGCGAACGGGCGTCAACAGATGCGCGAAGTCACCAGCGCGGGCAGCTATCTCTCGTCCAACGACACACGCGTCGTCTTCGGCCTGGGCGCGGCTCCGAGTGTCAAGTCATTGGAGATTCGCTGGCCCTCCGGCCGCACGCAGAAGATGGAAACTCTCGCCGTTGATCGTTACCACACGATTGAGGAGAGCGCGCAGGGAAGTAGTAAGTAGAAGAGTGTTGCGTTGCCTCCCGCCGGGCGCGTCTACCTATCCGCCTCTTCCTTCATCCTCTGTCGCAGGTCGCGCACAGACGGGTCGTTGGACAATCCGTAGAGCGTCAGCACCAACTCGAAGAGCGAGACGAAATAATATTTCTCGTTGCGGAAGTCGCCCCAGTAGCGCCCCTGCAAAAGCGGCGGCAGCGAAGTCTCTACCTCGCCCTGTGCCAGAATCGGCACGACGGAGGCTTTGACCTCTTCGCTGCCCGAGACCAGACGGCGCTCGAAGAGGTCCGCCTCGGCCGAGACCACGTAGCCGTGCTGCGGGTCGTCCGCTCGCAGGTTATTTCGCTTGCGCAGGTATTCGGGCGTGCCGACGACCAACACGTAGTCGCTTTCGTGCGCGCGCGTCACGAAGCGCGCGACGTTAGAGCCGAGCGCATTGCTCTCCCACTGATCCAGTACAACGAGGATCCCCTGGTTCTTCAGGTCATTCGCCAGGCGCTCGACCCAGCGCGCGTGCGCCGCGTCGCCCCAGGCGTAGCTGATGAAACAGCTCGGCCCTTTGCGCCGCCGCTCGTCTGCCAACCGTTTGACGTACACCATCTCGGCCTCGAACGCAGTGCGCCGGGCCGTCAGCGCCTTCTCCTCGTTGACCACGGCTTGCTGCTTCACCGGGAGCGCGAGCAATTCGTCCGGCTGCGGCAGAGTTATCTCCTCCCCGCACTCCACACAGCGTGTGAAGGTCTTTTTCTGCTCCAACCGCTTCATCACAACGCCGCGCGGTTGAAGCTCGCCACATTTGGCACAAACCAGCGGCGGGTATCTCTGCACACGCACCTTGCGCCGGAGCAGAAAGTCCTCGAACAGACCCTGAAAGATTTGGCGTGTGTGCGGCGGGGTGTCCAGCGCGTAATAGAGCACCAATTCTATCTCGCCCGCGCGCTCTTCGGTCTGGCGAAAGCCGCAGACGTGGCCTCTGGTTTCGTACTGCGCTTGATGATGCCAATGGTTGGTGCGTGTGAAAGTGTTGGTGTAGCCGAGCAGGACGACGAGCGCGGCGTAGACGTTTTCGATTGCTCCTGTGATTCGATAGACCGCGTCCTCCTTCGTCTCAGTCGTTTCGACATTCGGGCGCTTCTGTTTGATGAGCGCCGGGAAGAAGAGCAACGTACTCCGCCCCAGCGTCTCGCGGAAACAGAGGTTGCGATTCAGAAAGAGCGACGTGGCCGCGTCGAGCAACGTATCGCGCTCGTCTGCTTCGAGCCGAGCCAACTCCGGGAAGTTGTAGCCCCCTCGCCGCACCTCCGCTTCGTCGAGCGCTCCCAAATCTTCCTGATTCCGTCCCGCCTGCAACACTATGGATGATGCCAGATTGATGAGCAGGTCCGGGGCAAGCAGCACGGCCTGGCTCTCTGTCGAGCCGCGCAGGATTTTCACGTAGCCGTGCGTCTCAAGGTGCTTGACCGCTGTCATCATCTCGTCGTCGCTAAATTTCCAATCGGCGTCGCTCGCCTGTAGCAGTTCGCGCAACTCGTCGCGTGTCACCAGCACGCGCGGCCCCTGATTCTCTTTGAGCTTGAGGACAAAATCCTTCGTGCGCTTGAACGTCTCGGTCGTCACCGTCGCCGTCATCGCGTCCCAGTCAATCGACTGCTTGATAAGTTCGACGAGCGCGTCCACGCCTTCGCCCGTGTAGGCGCTCGTGTTGAGATAGCCGCCCGTGATGCCGCGCTCTTTGCAGAAGGCTTCGATTTCGTCCTTGGACAAGTTTGGCAGCCCGCGGTCGGCCCGTGCTCCGACAAGAATCGTCTGCGGTCGCTTGCCCGCGCTCGCCAGTTGTTTGAGCCAGTATTCGACGCCCTCCAGAGGTTCTTTTACGTCCGTCGGGTCGAAGAGCAGCAACGCCAAATCAACGTCGTCCAGGAAGAGCGCGTGCACCAGCCGGTAATAGCTTTGTCCAGCGAAGTCCCAGAGCACCGCCTCGCACTGTGTCCCGTCCTTGCGCGTCGTGCCCAATTCCTGCATGACCCAGAACTGCTGTCCGTGCGTCGAAAACGTCTCACGAAACTTGCCCTCGGCGAGTCGCCATCCCAAACCGGATTTGCCGACCCCGCTATCTCCGACCAGCGCCAGCTT
>DATFCB010000533.1:0-5858 GCA_035253525.1 Pyrinomonadaceae bacterium
CCTGTTTGAAACTGAGCCACTACCGAAGAACCCGCGCCCTTGCTTCCTGCCCGGCTAACATATAACTTAGTGGCAATCTTAATCAACACGTCTGCGGGTCGCTGGCTGGAAGTGAGGGCGGCGGTTTAGAAATCGTGAGGAGGACTTTGTCTGTGAAAACAAGAGAGCTTGGACGGAGCGGGTTGACGGTCTCGGCGCTGGGGCTGGGCTGCATGGGGATGTCTGAATTTTACGGCGAGCGCAACGACGAGGAGTCCATCGCGACCATTCATCACGCGCTCGAACTCGGAATCAACTTTCTGGACACGGCGGACATGTACGGCGTCGGCCATAACGAAGAGTTGGTCGGGCGCGCTATCCGCGACCGCCGCGAGGGGGTCGTGCTCGCGACCAAGTTCGGCAACGTGCGCGGCGCGGACGGAAGTTTCCTCGGCGTCAGCGGCAAGCCGGAGTACGTGCGCTCCGCTTGCGAAGCTTCTCTGCGGCGACTCGGCGTCGAGACTATAGACCTCTACTACCAGCACCGCGTTGACCCGAACACTCCGATTGAGGAGACGGTCGGGGCGATGACGCGGCTGGTCGAAGAAGGGAAGGTGCGTTACCTGGGACTCTCGGAAGCCTCGCCCGAGACGATACGGCGCGCGCACGCCGTCCACCCGATTGCCGCTTTGCAGAGCGAGTACAGCTTATGGACGCGCGACGTTGAAGAAGAAATTCTCCCCGTCTGCCGCGAGCTGGGGCTGGGCTTCGTCGCCTACAGCCCGCTCGGACGCGGGTTTTTGACGGGCCAATTTCAGAAACCCGAAGACCTGCCGGAGAACGACCGGCGGCGTATGTTCCCACGTTTCCAGGAAGAGAACTTCGAACAAAATCTTCGGCTTGTCGAGCGTGTGAAAGAGATTGCCGAAAGCAAAGGTTGCACGCCCGCGCAACTCGCGCTCGCGTGGGTTTTGGCACAGAGCGAGGAGATCGTCCCGATTCCGGGGACGAAGCGGCGCACGTACCTTGAGCAGAACGCGCAGGCGCTCGAAGTCTCGCTCACAGATGAAGAACTCGCGCGCATCAACGAGGTGGCGCGGCCCGAAGCGGTCGCGGGCAAGCGTTACCCCGAAGCGGCCATGTCCTCCGTCAACCGTTGAGCAAGAGGTCAACGCATGGGCAATCCGCAAAGGGAATCAGCGCGGGCGACACGCGCTGTGCTGTGGGACGTGGACGGGACGCTGATTGATTCGGCCGAGTATCACTGGCTGACGTGGCGCGAGACGCTCCTCGGCGAAGGGTATGAATTGACGCGCGCACAGTTCGACGCCTCGTTTGGGCGGCGCAACGACGAAATCCTGCGCGGCTACTTCGGCGAGAATCTTTCGGCCGCAGAGGTCGCGCGCATAGGCGAGGCCAAAGAGGTGCGCTACCGTGAATTGGTCGGGGCGCGCGGGATAGAGCCTTTGCCGGGCGTGCGCCGCTGGCTCGGGAAATTAAAAACAGAAGGTTGGCGACAGGCGCTCGCTTCTTCGGCCCCGCGGCTCAACCTTGAGGCCATCCTGAAAGCGCTCGGGCTGGAAGACTTCTTCGACGCCATCGCTTCGGCCGAGGACGTGGAGCGCGGCAAGCCCGACCCGCAGATTTTTCTGGCGGCCGCCGCGAAGGTGCAGGTTCCGGCGGCGGGCTGCGTCGTGGTCGAAGACGCGCCCGCGGGAATAGAGGCCGCGCGACGGGCTGAGATGCGCTCAATCGGAGTGCTCTCGTTTCACGGTGAACTCGACGCGGACGTGGTCGTGCGTTCGCTCGCGGACCTTCCAGACGACACGTTCGACAGGTTGCTCTTGCGGCGATGACTGACGCACGGGACATGACGAAAAGAGACTTGGACGAGGTCTTCGAGGCGCTCGGCTGGTCGGACTTCAGGAGTAGTTTCCGTTTGGGCGGCAAGGAACTCGAATACCTTCGCAAGAAGGGAATGGCGACGGTGCTCGAACACGCGGCCTCCTTCGTAGAGCAGCGGCTCGCGCCCGCGAGCCCTGCCAACGACGGCAGGCAGACGCCGATGGGGAATCACCCGGCCTTCGTGGCGCAGCACGCGACCGGGACATGCTGTCGCGGGTGTCTGGAAAAATGGCACAGGATTCCGAAGGGCCGCCCGCTCGATGCGGAGGAGAAGGAGTACGTCATCGCCGTCATCAAAAGATGGCTCGCGAGTCAGGAGAGTTGAATGCAGGAGTTGCTCAAAGGTTACCCAGTCGTCATAGAGATACCTGTCGCGTGGGGGGAGATGGATTCTCTTCAGCACGTCAACAACATTGTCTACTTCCGCTATTTCGAGAGCGTGCGGATGGCTTACTTCGGCGAGGTGGACTTCTGGGGCTACATGGAGGAGACGGGCGTCGGCCCTATCTTAGCGTCAACGCAGTGCCGGTTCAGGCTGCCGCTCGATTACCCGGACACCGTCTCCGTCGGGGCGAGAATAAAGGATGTCACCGAAGACCGTTTCCTGATGGAATACCTCGTCGTCAGCCACCGCCACGGGAAGGTCGCGGCCGAGGGCAGCGGGATGGTCGTCGTTTATGACTACCGCGAAAAAAGAAAGGCCGCTTTGCCGGACGAGATCAGGAAGCGGATTGAGCAGGTCGAAAGCCGCGAAGCAATGCAGAACGAGGAATGATGAATGATGAATCGTAGCGGTTTGTAATTGGATGTAGGCGGAAGAAAACGTCTCACGCAAAGACGCAAAGGCGCGAAGAAAACAATCAGGCTTTTCTTTGCGCTTTTGCGTCTTTGCGTGAGACTTCTTATGGATCACACTCAATCGCCTTTTAATTCATCCTTTCTCATTCAGCCCGACGCCCCGCTGCGCTTTTGACAGTCAGCCGTAAATTGCTCTAAAATCGCGCCCGCTTCTCAAGGGAAGTGGACGGAATGTTACCCGGCTACGTGGTTAGACCATTCCTCTCTCGATTTCACAGGTTGCCTTCCAGTTTCGGATAGCATTTTCCTGCGGCATTAACTTTCATCCCATAAAAGGAACTTCGCAATGTCTCTTACATCTCACAAGTGCGTCGCCCGTCTGCTCGCGCTGGCAATGGTTCTGGCAACCGTCTGCGCCGGTCTGACGGCGTCCGCACGCACGGCCCCCGGCGACGCGGAATACATCGGCAAACTTCAGGCCGAATTGATTCCCCATGACGACGATATGGAGCAGGTAGTCTTCAAGCCTTTCCGCGACGCGTCGAAAATTAAGTTCGCCACACCGCTCGAATCGAGCGCCACGGTCACAGCCGGCCGCCTGCACCACCCGCCGCAGGACAAGTCTTCGCTCCTTACTCTGCTCGTGGAGCCGGAGGACGACAGCGAGCCTTACATCTACGCGGACATAGACCAGGACGGCGTGATGGCCGATGCCGAGCGTTTTGTCCTTGAGCGCGCAGAGGAGGACAATCCTTACATCTTTAAAACGACGCTCAAGCTCCCTATGAAGAGCACGCTCTTCCAGAGCTACCCGGTCCTCGTGCAGTACTTCAAAAATGTTCGCTGGGACGAGATGGGCGAGGACGAGCGCATGATTCTCCAGTCGAAGGAGGCGTTCGCGCGCGGCGAGGTGGACATCGCGGGCCGGAAGACGCTCGTTCAGTACGGCTTCAATCCGCAGTCGAAGAAGATCAGTGTGAGCAACGGCGCGTTCGGCGTGGACGTGGACGGCGACGGGCAGATCGTCGTTGACCGCTTCTCGCCCGAGTCGGCCAACGCGCGTGAGGAGACGGTCATCTTCCGCGTCGGCGAAAACTACGTCTCGACGCGGCGCGTTGACCTTGAGAAGAACCAGATCATCATGCGCGCGCACCAGCCTTCGGACTACAAGCGCGTCGAGGTGCAGATCGGCAGCGAGGTGCCCGATTTTCAGTTCACGGATTTCAATGGCAAGAAGCGCACGCTGTCTGAGTTCCGCGGCAAGTATGTGCTGCTGGACTTCTGGGCGGCGTGGTGCCCGCCGTGCCGCCGCGAGTTGCCGTATCAGAAGGGCGCTTACTCGCGTTTCCAGGAGCGCGGCTTCGAGATTCTGGGGATGAACAACGACGAAGACCCTGCGAACGTCAAAGACTGGCTCAAGAAGAATGGCATCAACTGGCCGCAGGCGAAGATGGAGAGCATACGCGAGTTGGAAATCCGCTACCGGATTCACTCCTTCCCGACCTCGCTCCTCATCGGGCCGGACGGCAAGGTCGTCCTGCTCGACCAGCACAAGATGCGCGGGCCGGATTTGCTCAAGACGCTCGACCGCATGCTCCCGCCGTAAAGCAGTGGTCAGTGGTCAGTGGTCAGTGGTCAGTGAAGAACAAAAACAAGAAGGCGGTCGAGTGTGATTAGCTCGGCCGCCTTCCTCTTTTTTGCTTTTAACTGACCACTGACTACTGACCGTTGCTCTCCTCGTCCCAGTCGGAGACGGTTTCGTAGGCGCGGCTCAGCACAGGGCGCGGGCGTGCGCCGTCGGCCTGGCCGATGAAGCCTTCGCGCTCCATCATGTCCAGGATGGCGGCTGCGCGGCCGTAGCCTATGCGCAGTCTGCGCTGCAAGACGGAGGTCGAGGCGCGCTTCATCTCGACGCAGATTCTTAAAGCGTCCTCGAATAACTCGTCGCGCTCGCCGCCCGCGCCGTCCAAACCCATCGCCTCTTCCTCGGACTGCGTAATCGTCTCGTCGTAGGCGGGCGCGCCCTGCGCCTTGATGTGCGTGACGATGCGATTGATCTCGCCCTCGTCAACGTATGCCCCGTGGACGCGTATCAGGCGGGACGTTCCGGGCGGCAGGAAGAGCATGTCGCCTCGGCCCAGCAGTTGCTCCGCGCCGTTGGCATCAATGATGGTGCGCGAGTCAACTTTTGACGAGACGCGGAAGGAGATGCGCGAAGGGAAGTTCGCCTTAATCAATCCCGTGATAACGTCAACGGACGGGCGCTGTGTGGCGAGCACTAAATGTATGCCGACGGCGCGCGCCATCTGCGCGAGCCGCGTGATTGATTCCTCGACCTCGTGCCCCGAAACCATCATCAGGTCGGCCAACTCGTCAATGATAATGACGACGTAGGGCAGCGGCTTGTGCGGCTCGTTAGTCACCTCGTCGTAGTCTTTGACTAAATTGCGCCGCAGCACTTCCGCATTATAGCCGTCAATGTTGCGCACGCCCCAGCCGGCCAGCTCTTTGTAGCGCCGCTCCATCTCGGCGACGGCCCACTTCAGGGAAATCGCAGCGCGTTTCGGGTCCGTGATAATCGGCGTCGCCAGATGCGGGATGTCTTCGTAAAGACCCAGCTCAAGGCGCTTCGGGTCAATCAGGATGAACTTCACTTCGTCGGGCCGCGCCTTGTAGAGGATGGAGACGATGAGCGAGTTGACGCCGACGGACTTGCCCGCGCCGGTCGCGCCCGCGATGAGAAGGTGCGGCATCTTCGCCAGGTCCGCGATGTAGTTAAGGCCGTCAATCGTCTTGCCGAGCGCGATGGTCAGCTTCGACGGCGAGTCGCGGAAGGCGCGCGACTCTACGACCTCGCGCAGGTGAATCGTCTCGCGCTCCGGGTTGGGCACTTCGATCCCGACGTGCGGCTTACCGGGCATGCGGTCAATGCGTATGGACTCGGCCTTGAGCGCCAGGCAAAGGTCGTCAACCAGTCCCGTGACGCGCGAATACTTGACGCCGGGGTCGGGCTTAAACTCGTAAGTCGTGACGACCGGCCCCGGGCAGATGTGTTTGATCTGGCCCGTGACGTTGAACTCCTTACACTTTTCGGCGAGGCGCGTGGCGAGGCCGAGCAGTTCCTCGTCGGCCTGCTCGCTGTGCGGCGGCGGCGGATGCAGGAATTCCATCTCGGG
>DATFCB010000534.1:0-6770 GCA_035253525.1 Pyrinomonadaceae bacterium
TTTGCTGGCGGACGAGCCGACGGGGAACCTGGACTCGATCAACGGGGAGGCGGTGATGTCGCTCTTGCAGGAGTTGCACAAGGGAGGGGCGACCATCTGCATGGTGACGCACGACCAACGGTACGCGCGCCACGCCGACCGTGAGATTCATCTTTTCGACGGGCGCGTCGTCGAGGAACGCGCCGGATTGAGCATAGAGGGGGCGTGATGAGAACTCTCTGGCAGGACCTGCGCTACGGCGCGCGGATGCTCTTGAAGAGCCCCGGCGTCGCTTGCGTGGCCCTGCTCGCCATAGCCCTCGGCATCGGAGCCAACACGACCATCTTCAGCGTGGTCAGTAGCGTCCTGCTCCGCCCGCTGCCGTTTGCCGCCCCGGACCAACTCGTCAAAGTCTGGACGACCGACGCCATGCGCGGGCGCAATGATCTTCCCGTCTCGTACCCTAACTTCGCGGACTGGCGCAGCCAGAGCCAGACCTTTGAAACGATGACGGCCTACGCTGAAGCGTCCGCCACGCTCTCAGGTGAAGAGACGCCGGAGCAGATTAAAGGCGTCGCCGTCACGGCCGACATGTTCCCCGTGCTCGGCGTCAAGCCGCTCGTCGGCCGCCCCTTCACCGCCGAAGAAGAGAAGCCTGGGAGCGCGCCCGTCGTCGTCATCAGCCACGGCCTGTGGCAGCGCCGCTTCGGCTCAGACCGCAAAGTCGTCGGCCAGCAGGTCACGCTCGACGGCAAGAGCACGACGATTGTCGGCGTCATGCCGCCCGGCTTCAAGTTCCCGCTCGACGCACAGGCTCCTGAGCTGTGGGCCCCGCTCGATCCCGCGAGTGAGATTAACCAGAGTCGCGGGTCGCGCTATCTGAGTGTGGTGGCGCGTCTCAAGGCGGGCTCCACGCTCCAGCAGGCGCAGGCCGAGATGGAGACTATCTCGCAGCGCCTGACGGACGAGCACCCAACCTACAACACTGGGCGAGGAACCCGCCTCATTACTTTGTACGACGACACGGTCGGCGAGATTCGTCCGGCGCTGCTCGTGCTGCTCGGGGCGGTCGGGTGCGTGCTGCTCATCGCCTGCGCCAACGTGGCGAATATTCTGCTGGCGCGCGCGGCGGGCCGCCACAAGGAGATGGCGCTGCGCACGGCGCTGGGCGCTTCGCGGCGGCGCATCATCCGTCAACTGCTGACCGAGAGTATGCTGCTGGCGTGCATTGGCGGCATCGCGGGCCTGCTTTTGGCGCTCTGGGGCGTTGACGTGCTGGTCAGTTTCATCCCCGAAGGCGTCCCGCGCGCGCAGGAGATTACGGTGGACGCCCGCGCCTTGGGCTTCACGCTCGGCGTCTCGTTCCTGACCGGCGTCATCTTCGGCCTCGCCCCGGCGCTCTCATCCTCCCGCCTCAACCTGAACGAATCGCTGAAGGAGGGCGGGCGCGGCTCGACCGACGGCCTGCGCCGCAACCGCGTGCGCGGCCTGCTCGTGGTCTCCGAGATTGCGCTCTCGCTGATGCTCCTGATTGGGGCGGGGCTCCTCATCAAAAGTTTCCAGCGTCTGCGCGACATCAATCCGGGTTTCAACCCCGAACGCGTCCTGACCATGAGCCTCAGCCTGCCGGAGGCGAAATACGAGGAGCCGTTGCGCCAGGGACTCTTCTTTCAGGAACTGGACAAACGCGTGGCCCAGCTTCCGGGCGTGGAAGTGGTCGGGCTGGTTGACCCGCTCCCGCTGAGCGGGGATAACAAGACCACCACCTTCACGATTGACGGGCAGCCGGCAGCCTCCCCCGCCGACAGGCTCAGCGCGAACGTCCGCACGGTCAACGCCGAGTATTTGTCCGCGATGGGCATCCCTCTGATTAAAGGTCGCGGCTTCACCGAGCGGGACGCGAAAGACGCCCCGCAGGTGATGCTCGTCAACGAGACGCTGGCGCGCCGCTTCTTCCCCGGCGAAGACCCCGTCGGCAAGCGCGCGACTGTCTATCCTTTCGAGACCCCGTGCGAAATCGTCGGCGTCGTCGGCGATGTCAAACACCGTGGCCTGGATGTCGAGTCCGGCCCGGAATTCTACATCTCATACCTACAGGCTCCGCAGCCCTCCATGTATCTGGTCGCGCGCACGACGCTCGCGGAGCCTGGCGCGCTCGCCTCTTCCATCCAGAGCGCCGTGCAGCAGATTGACAAGGACCAACCCATCGCCGATGTCAGGACGATGAGCCAACTGCTCAACGAGGCGACGGCCGCGCGCCGGTTCAACATGCTGCTTTTGGGCGTCTTCGCCCTGCTCGCGCTCGTCCTCGCCAGCGTCGGGATTTTCGGTGTCATGAGCTACATGGTCACGCAGCGGACGCACGAGATAGGAATCCGCATGGCCCTGGGCGCGCGCGTCTCCGATGTCGTCAGGCTCATCGTCGGGCGCGGGATGACGCTCGTTTTGATTGGCGTCTCGGTCGGGCTCGTGGGGGCTTTCGCCGTCACGCGCGTCATGAAGGGCTTGCTCTACGGCGTGAGCGCGACCGACCCCCTGACCTTTGTCGGCGTGTCGCTGGTACTGTCGGCGGTCGCGCTCGTCGCCTGCCTGATTCCGGCGCGCAGGGCGGCCCGCGTGGACCCCATGATCGCACTCAGAAACGAGTAGGGAGGAGCGATGAGAAACTTGTTGCAGGACGTACGCTACGGCTTTCGGACGCTGTGGAAGAATCCCGCGTTCACTTTCATCGCCATCGCGGCGCTCGCGCTCGGCATCGGCGCGAATACGGTCATCTTCTCGGTCGTCAACGCCCTGCTCTTGCGCCCGCTCTCGTTTCCGCAGTCGGAGCAGTTGACCGCCATCCTGGTGAAAGACCCCGCGACGGGCCAGCTTTACTCGGCCTATTCGTACGCCAACTTTCAAGACATCAGGGACCAGAATCAAGTCTTCGAACAGGTCGCCGCTTCCTACATGACGACGGCTTTTCTGCGGACGGGTGACGAGCCGGAACGCCTGCGCGGTGCGTACGCTTCCGCCGACCTGTTTCCGCTGCTCGGCGTCAACCCTCTCGTCGGCCGCGCCTTTTCGAGAGAGGAAGAGAAGCCGGGCGGGGTCGGGAAAGTCATCGTCCTCGGTTACGACCTCTGGCAGCGGCGCTTCGGCGGCGATCCCTCAATCGTCGGACAGCAATTGCCCATAGACGACCAGTCATGGACGGTCGTGGGCGTGATGCCGCAGGGGTTTAAGTTTCCCATCGGCGCGCGGCAGGCCGACTTCTGGATGCCGCTCGCGGCGAACCTCTCCGAAGGCGCGCGCGCGGCCCGCGGCGCTGTCTTCATGCAACTCATCGGACGCCTCAAACCCGGCGTCACACAGGAGCAGGCGCAGGCCGAGGTGAACGCGATTGCGAGCCGCCTGGAGGCACAGTACCCGGAGGTCAACACGGGACTGAACATCGCCCTCCTCTCGTCGCAGGAGAGGCTGGTGGGTAAAGTTCGCCCGGCGTTGCTGGTCTTGCTGGCTGCGGTCGCCTTCGTGCTGCTCATCGCCTGCGCGAACGTGGCGAATTTGATGCTGGCGCGCGCGACCGTGCGGCGCAAAGAGGTTGCCATTCGCACGGCCCTGGGCGCGAGCCGCTGGCGCGTCGTCCGCCAGATGCTGACCGAAAGCTTGTTGCTCTCCGCGCTCGGAGGTGCGGCAGGACTCCTGCTGGCGATGTGGGGGATGGACTTGCTCATCGCGGCCATCCCGGCGGACATCCCGCGCACGGGCGAGATCGGCCTGGACAAATACGTGCTCCTCTTCACGGCCGTTGTGACGACGCTGACGGGCCTCATCTTCGGCCTCGTCCCGGCCCTGCAAGCGTCCAGGACCGATTTGAACGAAACGCTCAAGGACGGGACGCGCGGGCTGAGCGGCGGCATGCAGCGCAACCGCGTCCGCAGCGTGCTGGTGGTGACGGAGATCGCGCTCTCTCTGGTCCTGCTCGTCGGCGCTGGGCTTTTGTTCCAGAGTTTCCGGCGACTGTTGGAAGTCTCGCCGGGGTTTGAAGCGGACAAGGTGTTGACGGCCGAGGTTACTGTCAGCGACAAGAAGTATCCCGAAAAAGAGCAGCGCGCGGCCTTTTACCACGAAGCGCTCGAACGCATGAAAGCCCTCCCGGACGTGCAGGCGGTCGGAGTAGTTTATCCGCTCCCGCTCGGCGGAAGCTTCGAGGCTTTCACTTTCGAGATCGTGGGCCGCCCGCCCTTCCCGAACGGGCAGGAGCCCTCTTCTGACCGCCGCGTCATCAGTCAGGACTATTTTCAGGCGATGAGCATTCCCGTCGTCAAAGGGCGCGCGTTCAATGCTCAGGACAGAGAGAATGCGCCAGCGGTCGTCATCATCAACGAGACTTTCGCGCGCCGCTTCTTCCCCGGCGAAGACCCCGTGGGCAAGGCAATCATTCCGGGCGAAGGCGAGAAACCCGTCACGCGCGAGATCGTCGGCGTCGTCGGCGACGTGAGGCACGCCGGGCTCGACGCCGAGCGGACGCTCGAATATTACGTCCCTTACGAACAGGCAGATGTTGACAGGTTAACGGTCGTGGCGCGCACCGCGTCGGGGAATCCGACGAACGTGGCCGCGGCGCTGCGCGGAGTCGTCGTGGCGATGGACAAGGAACAGCCCGTCTACAACATCCGCCCGATGACGCAGCTTTTGGACGAATCGGTCGCGCGCCGCCGTTTCAACATGATGCTTCTCGGCGGCTTCGCCATACTCGCCGTGCTGCTGGCGAGCATAGGCATCTACGGCGTCATCAGTTATTCGGTCGCGCAGCGCACGCGGGAAATCGGCATCCGCATCGCGTTGGGCGCGCAGATCGGCGATGTCATTAAATTGGTCCTGAAACAGGGGCTGGCGCTCGCGCTTGTCGGGCTGGCGGCGGGGCTCGTCGTCGCCTTCTTCATCACGAAATTGATGTCGAGCCTGCTCTTCGGCGTCAGCGCCACGGACCCCGTCACCTTCGGGACGGTCGCGCTCATACTCTTCTTCGTCGCCCTGCTCGCCTGCTACATCCCCGCGCGCCGGGCGGCGAACGTGGACCCGAACGTGGCGCTGCGTTACGAGTAACTAAAGCAAGTTGCCCGCGCCCCTTCAGGGCTGGGACATTGATTAAACCGACTCGTCCGGTGGTTGCACCACCGGCTTACCGTCACATCCCTCCGGGGTGTTTAGGGAGGCGCTCGTGATAGGTCCATTTCTGCAAGACCTGCGCTATGGGGCGCGTATGCTCTGGAAAAGCCCTGTCGTCTCGGCGGTCGCGGTCGTGGCGCTGGCGCTCGGCATCGGCGCGAACACGGCCATCTTCAGCGTCGTCAACACGGTGCTCCTGAGGCCCCTGCCGTTCGAGGAGGCCGACCGGCTGGTGATGGTCTGGGACACGCACCCCCTGGGCCGCAAGCTCGGCTACGAGTACATCCCCAGCTCGAACGGCAGCTTCGAGGAGTTCCGCCAGCAGAGCGAGTCTTTCGAGCAGATGGCCGCGCTCGATTCCTGGACCGTCAACCTGACGGGCCGCAACGAGCCGGAGAGGATCGAAGGCACGAGGGTTTCGACCAGCCTCTTCCCCCTCTTGCGCGCCCAGCCGATGCTCGGCCGCGCCTTCACGCCCGAAGAAGAGAAGCAGGGGGCGGCCCACGTCGTCATCATGAGCCACGGCCTGTGGCAGCGTCGCTTCGGCGGCGACGCGAATATCCTCGGCCAAACGGTCACGCTCGACGGGGAGCAATACGAAGTCGTCGGCGTCATGCCGCCGGACTTCACGTTCCCGCAGAATTCGGGGCTCCCGGCCTTCTTTCCCTTCGCGAAGAAGACGGAACTCTGGACGCCCTGGGTGTTGACGGATGAACAGCGCCGGAACTACGGGAGCCACCACATCGCCATCATCGGCCGTCTCAAGCCCGGCCGCGCCCTGCCGCAAGCGCAGGCCGAGTTGAGCGCCATCGCGCGCAGGCTTGAGCAGCAGTACCCGGACCCGTTGACAGACTTCGGCGTGACGGTCAAGCCGCTACGCGAGCAGGTCATAGGGAAGAGCCGCGTCGCCATCCTGGTGCTCCTGTGCGTCGTCGGGTTCGTCCTGCTCATCGCCTGCGCTAACGTCGCCAATCTGCTCCTGGCGCGCGCCGCCGCCCGCCAGAAAGAGGTCGCCATTCGGACGGCGCTCGGCGCGAGCCGCTCCCGCGTCATACGCCAACTGCTGACGGAGAGTGTGCTGCTGGCCTTCATCGGCGGGGCGCTCGGGGTGCTCTTGGCGATGTGGGGAGTTGACCTGCTTGTCGCCCTGAGTCCTGGTGACATCCCGCGCACGGGCGAAATCGGGATTGACGCGCGCGTCCTGGCCTTCACCTTCGGAGTCTCGCTCTTGACGGGCCTGGTCTTCGGACTCGCGCCCGCGCTGCAAGCCTCTTCGCATGATCTTCACGAGGCGCTCAAAGAGGGCGGGCGCGGCGGGACGACCGGCCCGCGACGCGCGCGCGTGCGCGCCGTCCTGATCGTCTCCGAGGTCGCGCTCGCGCTGGTCCTGCTGGTCGGGGCGGGACTCCTCGTCCGCAGCTTCTTCAAGCTCCGGCAGGTCAGCCCCGGCTACGACCCCGAGAACGTCCTGACTCTGAACACCCCGCTCCCGAAAACGCGCTACAAGGAGGGCGCGCAGGTGACGGCCTTTTACCAGCGGCTGGTCGAGCGCGTGAAGGCGTTGCCGGGCGTGGAGTCGGTCGGGGCCGTCTCGCAGCTGCCCCTGAGCGGGGCGGAAGAACTCGACAGCTTTG
>DATFCB010000535.1:0-7657 GCA_035253525.1 Pyrinomonadaceae bacterium
GGGTTGGCTCGTGGGGTTACCCGGATTTCGCTTACACCAAATTATTGGGCGTGCCTCTGTTCTCCGGTTTTATGTACGCCGCGGTCGGGAGTTACATCATTCAGGCCTGGCGCTTATTCGACTTGAGAATCAAGCACCACCCGCCGTATTGGATGGCGGCGGCCGTGGCGGCGCTGATCTATGCCAACTTTTTCACACACCACTATATCGGCGACTTTCGCTGGTACATCGCGGCGTGCGCGCTCGGGTTATATGCGCGCTCCACGGTCGTGTACAGGCCGCTGGGCAGGGACAGGCGGATGCCGTTGTTGCTTTCGTTCTTGCTCATCGGATTCTTCCTCTGGCTGGCCGAGAATATCAGCACGTTCCTGGGCGTCTGGCGTTACCCTAATCAGGTCGGAGCTTGGGCGACCGTCCACATCGGGAAGTGGAGTTCATGGTCATTGCTGGTCATCATGACGTTCACCATCGTAGCCAGCTTGAAGCATATAAAGGCCAGTGTTCACGTCCCGGAATAGAGCTTCACAACAGACCTGAAACTGGCCGCACTAACATAATTGAATGGGATGAAGCGGCCGTCTTCCGCGCCGGCGCGGTCGAGGGCGCGACCGACGAGGAGATCATAGCCGCATTCCGCAAGGAGCGTGACGAGGAGTACGCGCGCGTCACGGCTGAGCTACAGGGGCTCGGAGGTGGCGGAGATCGTCCACGACATAGACCTTAAGGACGGCAAGTTCAACCGGCTCGAAGCCGCCGGGGTCAACGCCACCGGGCGGGGGCTGTCCTCTCTGCTCAAAGACGACCGCAAACTGCTCGGGCAATGCCTCGTGATCTTCGACGGGCTGTACGAGCTGCTCAGGGGAAAAGACGGGAAGGGCACGCGAGAGAGTGATGATGATAACAAGCAAGGCCGCGGCCGACGAAGCTCAGGCAAACGAAAGAAGCGAGCTTGAGGCGCGCGTCGTCTCTTTCGCCGAAGCGTTCCGCTTCTGGGTCAAGCTGGGCTTCATCAGCTTCGGCGGCCCGGCCGGGCAGATTGCGATCATGCACCGCGAGTTGGTCGAGCGCCGCCGCTGGCTGAGCGAGGAGCGTTTTTTGCACGCCCTGAACTACTGCATGTTGCTGCCGGGACCAGAGGCCCAGCAACTCGCCATCTATATCGGCTGGCTGATGCACAAGACGTGGGGCGGCATCGTCGCCGGTGCCTTCTTCGTCATCCCTTCAATCTTCATCCTGCTCGGGCTCTCTTACGTCTACGCCGCCTACGGCAACGTGCCGTCAGTGGCGGGCTTGCTCTCGGGCTTCAAGCCCGTGGTGGTCGCCATCGTCGTCGAGGCCCTACTGAAAATCGGCGGCCGCGCCCTGAAAAGGCGGGCGCATTT
Source organism: Pyrinomonadaceae bacterium (assembly GCA_035253525.1). GTDB lineage: Bacteria > Acidobacteriota > Blastocatellia > Pyrinomonadales > Pyrinomonadaceae > QHXM01. Next base: position 1,383 of record DATFCB010000535.1, read on the forward strand.
CCTGATCGCGGCGGCCGCATTCGTCTCCATCTACTTCCTGCACGTCCCGTTCCCGCTCATAGTGCTCACGGCGGGCCTGACCGGCCTCGTCGGCGCTCGACTGTGGCCCGGAGTGTTCGCCGCCGCGAAGCCCAAGACTAAAGAGGCCGACAAAAAGACGGAGGGCGAAAGCCCTGCGGCCGAAGCCCTCCCGCTCGTGATTGACGATCACGCCCCGCCGCCCGCGCACACGCTGCCCTCGCGCTCGCGTGCCGTGAGGATACTCGCGCTCGGGCTAAGTCTCTGGGCGCTGCCTCTAGCCCTGCTGGTCGCGTGGCGCGGCTGGGGGAGTCTGCACGCTGAGGAGTATCGCTTCTTCACTCAGGCGGCGCTCGTCACTTTCGGCGGCGCGTACGCCGTGCTCGCCTACGTCACGCAGGCGGCAGCGGGCTCCTTCGGCTGGATGACGCGCACGCAGGCCGTGGACGGCCTGGCTCTCGCGGAGACGACGCCGGGGCCGCTCATCATGGTCTTGCAGTTCGTCGGCTTCATGGCCGCGTGGAACAACCCGCAGGGCATGAGTCAAACGGCGAGCGCCGTCACGGGCGCGCTCGTCACGACCTACGTCACCTTCCTGCCGTGTTTCATCTTCATCTTCCTCGGCGCGCCCTACATAGAGAAGCTGCGCGGGAACAAGAATTTGACAGGCGCGCTGACGGGGGTGACGGCGGCGGTGGTCGGCGTCGTCCTCAACCTCGCGCTCGTCTTCGGCGCGGCCGTCATCTGGCCGCGCGGCCTTTCGGGTGGGACCGACTGGTTCGCGGCCGCCGTGAGTGCTGCGGCCTTCGTCGCGCTTTATAAATTCAAGGCAGACGTGCTGTGGGTGGTGCTCGCAGGAGGCGCGGTCGGCCTGGTTAGGAAAATTCTTTTGGCCGGATAGCAGCCGCCCCGGTGGCTTTCGGAAATCTAGGAGGTAAGCCCGCAATGCAATTCTGGTTCTCCGACCAAGCCCGGTTGTCCTCGCTCATCGTACTCTGCGCCCTGCTGTGGACGCTCGAATCTTTCGTCCCCCTCTACGGGTACGGGCGTGATCGCCTGCCGCACGCATTCCCCAACGTCGCGCTGGCCGTGCTGTTGATCCTGATGAATCTGGCCCTCTCCGCGGGTGCCGCACGGCTCGCCGCCGCTGCCTCCCGTTACGGAGTCGGCCTCTTCTTCCTGGTCGAGCTGCCGGCGGCGCTGAAACTGATTTTAGGTGTGGCCGCGCTCGACTTCTTCGCGTATCTGGCGCATCTGCTCCTGCACAAGTCCTGGCTCGGCTGGCAGTTTCATCGCGTGCATCATTCGGAAAAGGTGGTGGACGTGACGACGGCGTTCCGCCAGCACCCGGGCGAAACGGTCTGGCGCGTGCTCTGGCAGTTGGGCGCGGTCGCCGTCTTCGGGCTGCCGCTGTGGGTCGTAGTCGTCTACCTGACGCTTTCGGCCCTCAACGCTCAGCTCGAACATGCGAACGTCCACTTGGGCGAGAGGGCCGACCGTGTGCTGCGGCTCCTGGTCGTCACCCCGAACATGCATAAGGCGCACCACTCGCGCAGGCAGGTCGAGACGGATACCAACTACTCCAACATCTTTTCGCTCTGGGACAGGCTCTGCGGCACGTACACGCCGCGAGTCAACTTCGACGAACTGCGCTACGGTCTCGACGGCTTCGACGGCCCCGAACGGCAGACTTTGAGAAGTCTGCTGAAGCTGCCCTTCGTGAAAGTGGAGGCGAAATGAAAACTGATGACGAGGCCAGGCGGGTCCTGCTGATCAGCAACTCGACGCTTTACGGCGGCGGCTACCTGATAGAATAGGAGACAAGATGAAACCGATTGGGACGCTGTTGCTCCGGCGCGCGGACGTGGCCGCCGTGCTCGGCATAGAGGAATGTATCGCGGCAATCGAGCAGGTCTTCAGGCTCCAGGGTGAAGGGAAGACAGAGCCGCCGGGAGTCTTGGGCGTCCACGCGCGCGGCGGAGGGTTTCACATCAAGGCCGGGTGGCTGGAACTCTCCAGGCCCTACTTCGCCGCCAAGACGAACGCCAACTTCCACGACAACGTGAGGCGCTTCAATCTGCCCCTGATTCAGGGCGTCGTCCTCCTGTGCGACGCTTTGAACGGCTACCCGCTCGCCGTCATGGACTCCATCGAGATCACCATCCAGCGCACGGGGGCCGCCACTGCCGTCGCCGCGAAACACCTCGCACGCCCTGACTCGAAAGTCGTGACTGTAGCGGGCTGCGGCAACCAGGGGCGCATATCGCTCCGCGCGCTCAAGAGAGTCCTGCCGTTGGAGAAGGCTTTCGCATACGACCGGGACGAGGCGCAGGCCGCGAGCCTGGCCCAAGAGCTGGCTGGGGAGCTGCGGATTGAAGTCGAGGCCACGAATGACCTTGAGCGGGCCGTCGGGCGGAGCGACATCGTCGTCACCTGCACGCCCTCGCGGCAAGCCTTCCTCAGAAGTGACTGGGTCGCGCCGGGCACGTTCGTCGCGGCCGTCGGCGCGGACAGCGCGGAGAAGCAGGAACTGGAGCCGACGCTCACGGCCCGCTCCAGACTCGTGTGCGACCTCGTCGAGCAGTGCGCAGGCATAGGGGAGCTGCGCTACGCGCTCGACGCAGGGCTCCTGACGCGCGGGCAGGTGCACGCAGAGTTGGGCGAGGTGGTGGCGGGAGTAAAACCCGGGCGCATGTCGCCCGAAGAGACAATCGTCTTCGACTCGACGGGCATGGCATTGCAGGACGTGGTGGCCGCAGCCGCTGTCTATGAGAAGGCCGTCGCGCTCGGCAGGGGCACGTTGATGGACTTCTCAGAATGAGCCTCCCACAGCTAATTCGAGCAGGCAGAATCGACCCCGGAGGTGAAGTGATGAAATGGGTCACGCGTATGATGCGTTATGCGCAAGCCTCCGGGACGCGGAACAATAAAATCAAGAGGTGTAGAAAATGAAGGACGTTTCCAGGCGCGAAGCGGTTAAAAAGTTGGCCGTCGGCGGCGCGGGGCTCGCGGCGCTCGGCCTTGCCGGCGTGACCGCTGAGGGGAGCGCGAAGGCTCAAGGGCAGACGCGCGCGCCCCGCAGTCTGCGCGCGCATTCCGTGGTCAAAAGGAAACAAGATAACTCCGCGAGTAATCCGCCTCATCTATGCAGGATGTATTAAGAAGGGGCGGGGTAAGCTGAATGTAGTAAGTGTGCTATACTCTTCCTGAACTGATTGCCATTTGTTCTTTTGAGAATTCAACACTCGACATCGGGAAGAGCCTGAAAGCCTTCTCCTTGTGCCGACAGTTTGCGTTCACACACGCGACCGGAAACCAAGGAGAATCCTGATGCAGAACGTATCTCGCCTACCTAACGAAAACTATATTCTCGCAAATTTACCGCGCGAAGATTACGAGCGGATTCGGCCACACTTAGAGCCGGTCGAGCTATGTCACGGCCATGTCTTGCACGAATCGGGCGAGGTCATGGTGTACGTTTATTTCCCTCATAACGCGATGATCTCTTTAGTCACGCACACGGCCGCGGGCGAGTCTGTCGAGGTCGGCATCGTCGGATTCGAGGGCATGGCGGGCATCTCTTCAATATTAGGCGTTGATAATTCGCCACACGAAGCGCTGGTGCAGATTCCAGACGGCGGGATGCGGATGCGGGTGCGGGCGCTACGTGAGGAGTTCAAACGTGGCGGCGCATTACACGACATGCTCTTGCGCTATACGCAAGGGTTGCTCTTGCAGACATCGCAGGTCGCGGCGTGCAACCGCCTGCATTCGCTCTCGGAGCGGCTGGCGCGATGGCTCCTGATGAGCTATGACCGTTGCGCCTGTGAAGATTTACCGTTCACGCAGGAATTTCTCTCTTTGATGCTTGGCGTGCGCCGCGCCGGCGTGACAGAAGCCGCCATGATCCTCCAAACTGAAGGCTACATTAGCTACCGGCGAGGCCACATCCGGATCATAGACAAAGAAGGGCTGGAGCAATACACGTGCGACTGCTACGAAATTGTTAAAGCAGAGTTTGACCGGCTAACTGTTTGAGATTCGGCGGGAGCGTAAGCGGACGCCGTAGCTTTTTCCTCCCCGGGCAGGCCGGCCCGCATTCCTGAAGCGCCGCCTGAAATCCGTGCGGCCCGCGGAAAAAGTAAACCTGTTGAGCTAATGCTTGACTCAGTTCTCATGGACTCACCGCAGGACCCCGCGCACATCTATTCCAATTTCCCAAAACTCAGCCTGAAATGTTTTGTGGCCTCTCCGCCACTATAGGCGATGAGGACAGAGCTTTGGGCACGCAGGCAGATTGCATCCCGTAACCCCGACAGAGTTTCACTGAGGCGGAAGCGAATGCGCCGCACGATTCTCTCGTCGCCGCTCTCGGTGCCCCTGACGATGAGTGCCTTAACGCAGACCCTAGTCGTTCACCGGGGCGACACGGTTCGAAGCCGACTTGTGAAACTCGCCTTCAGCCTTCTGGTTTGAAGTGGGAAGAGTTTAATCCGGGGACCGTGGCCCAACGTGGACTTGTTCCGACATTTATCTTCTAAGGAGAACAGTGATGACTAAAGCTGGAAGGTTTATTAATCGCTCTCATGCGGCGGCGTGTCTGCTTCTCGCCGTCGCTCTTCTGCCCGCCTGCGGCTCAAGCAATTCGTCAAACGGCAATAGCCCCAGCGCGAGCGGCACTCCCGCCCCGTCCTCTTCGGCCGCGCCCGCGCCTTCGCCCGCGAAGAAAACGGAGAGTTTTACCGCGGACTCTCTGATTGAGGCCCTCAAGAGCAATCAGAGCGAGGTGGACGACCGCCTCTCTTACGAGGAGATTTCCCTCAGCGGGCCGATTAAGATAGTTGACAACCACAACGCCGAGTTCCCGAGTAAGGACGGCGGGAAAGTTAACTGCGTCCTGTCAGTGGATACTGACAAGGCCGTCGTGCAGAAACTCTACGAGCAGTCAGCGAAGGGCAGTCTGCCGACCGCGACCGCCGTCGGCACTTACAAGATGAGCATGACGCCCGATGACAGGTCGGACAAGCACTGGTACGTGAGCCTCATCCAGTGCCGAATCGAATCGGCGGGCTAGTAAGCGATCTGGCGGATAGCCGCAACCGCTTGGAAGGAGCAAATGACAATGAAAGCCAGAAATGTTTTCAAGCAATTCACGGCCGCGGGTCTGATCTTCGCCGCCGCGATGCTGTCGGCCTGCGCCTCTAACACGGCGTCGAGCAACGGCAACTCGAATGCAACCGCCGCCGCCGGCAACAGCGCGCCGTCGGGCGCGGGCGAAACCAAAGCCAGAGAGACGAGCCCCGTGACGGTCACGATTGACGACCTCTTCGCCGAGACGGGGGCCAGCTCAGCATCTTCCGTCATGGAGAAATACATGGGAAGGAAGATGACCGTGACGGGCGGAGTCTTGTACGAAATAGAAAGTGATTCCTCGAAAGTCGGGAAGGGACAGAATCCCGACTTCGGCACGGAGTCCAGCTCGCCCCAGTATTTTGTGACTTGCAAGGGCAAGCCCCCCGCCTACAGTCCTGAGATGGCCGACGACGTAGCCAGGTGGCGGCAGTCCGGCCAGGCGCAGCCTTTCACTGTCACGGGCGACTTCAAAGAGGCCGGCTCGTACAACAATAAACACTGGGTCATTCTAAGCCCGTGCTCAATGGTCAAAGCCGACAGGCGATGAACAGCCGGGGATTTCGCCCGGCGGAGTAAACATCAAGGAGAAATTACATGGGAAGAAGAATCACTTTCGCGTTGGCGCTCTCGGTCGCTTGCTGGCTGTTGCTGGCCGCGTGCGGCAAGAAGCAGAGCGAAGCCGAGCGCCGGTATGCCGACGCCTGCGTTAAATACAACAAGGGCGAATCCTACAGAAAAATCTGCGACTGCTCGGCCGCCATCGTCGCCCCGAAGCTCACGCCGGGCGAACTCAACGCCTACGTCAACAGCGTGGACTTGCTAGGGAAGCCGATGACGGAAGAGTCTGTTGCCCCGCTCGGCTTCACGCTCACGGACTTTACGAAGCTGGGACAAAAGCGACAAGACTCCTTCGCCGAGATGCGTAAGACCTGCGGAGGAGAGATTTGAAATTAGAGGCGTCCAACTTAAAGGACAGTACCGTCAGACCACGATGATCTGGTCCGCGCAAAAAATGGTTGCGCCCGGCAAAGAAATGTCCGAAGTCGAATTCACGGGCGAGAAGAAGAGAGTGCCGAACGCTTACATCGTGGCGATTCCCACGGGGCAGACGGCGAAGAAAGGCG
>DATFCB010000536.1:0-2324 GCA_035253525.1 Pyrinomonadaceae bacterium
ATTGCCCCGTTCGGATTCAACGCTTTTCACATCTTTCCTGAAAAGCGCGCAGTTCAAGGTTGACTCTTACATTTATCCCGAACCGGGCGCTTTTTCGCCATTATGGACTCAGGGCAAACCGTCGTCGCCCGCTGCTGGCCGGACGGGCGACGGGGTTTCAGGGATTTTAGTACGGCTCAATAAACAGGAGAACAATTCAATGAAGATCAAACTGGCGGCGTTTCTTGCGGCGACCATGCTCGCGCTCGCGGGCTGCGGTGGGGCCAGCAACACCACCAATTCCACCAACACGGGCAACGCGGGCAACAGGACGGGCAACGCCACCTCCTCCACGACCGCGACGCCTGACCCGAACATGGTCAAGGCGAACGCCAACGCGTCCGACGAGACGGGCGGCACGAAGGAAGGCTGTAAGTGCTCCGCAGCCGGGATGAAGTGCTCGACTGAGCCGGGCGAAAAGGGCTGCTGCGGCGCGAAAGACGGCGCTTGCTCGACGATGGTTGACGGCAAGTCCTCCTGCTGCTCCAGCAAGGGCGGCGAAGGCGGTGCCTGCTGCTCGGCCGCCGGCAAGATGGCCGCTGGCGACGCCTCCTGCAACCCCGATGCGAAACCGGCTGCGACTGCCACCAAGAAGTCCTAAGTCGTTTTCGGTTTTTCGGACAACCCCAACCATTCAGTTAAGACGGGCGACTCTGGCGCGTGCTAGAGTCGCCCGTCTTTCTTGCGCCCCGCCGAACTCCTGATTTAAGATAGCCGCGCTTTAGTTCCCCTTACAAAATTCGCGTCGCCCGGCGAGACGGCCCGCGTTGTCGGCCATGACCGCCGCCGTCGCGCCGCGGCTCGTCCCTTATATGCAGCCTGTATATGCAGCCTGGCTCAGTTCTCAACAACACAAACGTGACCGCACGGAGGAGAGATTAAAACGATGAAGAGATTGACGACTCTGGTTGCCGCCCTGGCGCTCGTCGCGCTCGGCGCGGCCTGCGGCGGCGAAACCACCGAAAACCGGACCACGAACACGACGACCACGACGACGAACGCGTCGAACGGCAACGTCACCACCACCACGAACACGACCAACACCACCGTCACAGCCAACCGCGGCGCGTACAACGCCAACATCAGCCAGGGAGATTACGAAAAGGATAAAGAGACTTTCGCCCAGAAGGCCAAGGAAGCGGGCGACAAGATCGGGGCCGGACTGTCGGACGGCTGGCTCTGGGTCAAGGCGCGCGGCGCGCTGCTGGCTGCGGACGACCTGGAAGAGTCGGGCATCAATGTTGACGTGAACAACGGCGTCATCACCTTGCGCGGGATGGTCCCCAACAATGACCAGGTGAAGAAGGCCGACGCAGCCGTCAAAGGCGTCAGCGGAAGCAAGGGCGTGCAGAACCAACTCAAGGTCGGGGCCGGCGACGCCAACGCCAACAAGACCGCCACCTCGAACAAGAAGTAACCGAGCGCCTCTCGAAACCTTCTCTCTTTCTTTGCGTCTTTGCGGCTTGGCGTGAAATTTCAAAACCACTCACGCCAAGACGCAAAGGCGCAAAGGGGTCGAGTTGTTTTGTCCCTTGAGTTCTGCTGAAACTCTTATGCCCACACGCCACGGGCGAGCCATCTGCGCGCTCGTCATCCTCTTCGCTCTCGTCGCCGTGCCTGCCGCGCCCTCGCGTCCGCGCGCACTGACACGCGCCATAGAAACTTACGCCATCACCAACGCGCGCATCTTTCCGGTCTCCGGCCCGGTCATAGAGCGCGGCACCGTCGTCATACGCGACGGGCTGATTACGGCGGTCGGCGCTGGGGTTCCCGCGCCCGCCGACGCGCGCGTGATTGACGGCACGGGCCTCAACGTTTATCCAGGATTGATTGACGCCAGCACGACGCTCCCCGTCCCGCAGTCCGCGCCTTCAGCGGGCGGAAGCAGTGTTGTGCCCGCAGCAGCGGCGACGCCCACACCTTCACTGGCGGCCGCCGCCTTTTCCACCTCGACCGCTGCGCCCGGCCTGCGGCCCGAGACATTAGCCTCCGACCTGGTTCAAACGGGCGGCGCGCAAATCGAAGCGGCCAGGAACGCCGGGCTGACTGCCGCGCTCGTCGCGCCGCGCGACGGCGTGCTGATGGGCCAATCCGCCTTCGTCAATCTGGCGGGCGAGACTTCGAGGCAGATGATCGTGCGCTCGCCCGTGGCCCTGCACGTTGGCTTCACCCCTCTGCGCAGCGGCGTCTACCCGGCAAGTCTGATGGGCGTCTTCTCAGCCTTGAGGCAGATGCTCCTGGACGCCGCGCGCCTGCGCGAAGCAAACCAGATTTACGCGCGCTCG
>DATFCB010000537.1:0-3390 GCA_035253525.1 Pyrinomonadaceae bacterium
AAGAGATCAGTTGCTCGGTTTCTCGTCCAGTGCGTGCTGAAAGAGGGGGGCGATTTCGTCGAGGCGTCGTTTCAATTCCTCTTCTGTGAACCAGCGTCCGCGCACGAAGACGCCCGCGCGGCGCTCCGTGTTGGAGACATCTTCGAGCGGGTTGGCGTTGAGGAGAATCAGGTCCGCGCGCTTGCCTTGCTCAATTGTGCCAATCTCCTTGAGCGCGCCCAGGAATTCCGCAGGGTTGCGCGTCGCGGCGGCGAGCGCGGCGTAACGTGACAGGCCCGCCGCGTTGAGATTTTTGATCTCGCGGTGCAGCGACCAGCCGTAGAGCAGGAACAATTCCGGCGTGTCCGAGCCGGCCATGATTTTCCCGCCCGCGTCGTGAATCTCTTTCACGAGCATGTCGCGCACGGCCACGTACCTCAGCCTTCGCGCCTCGGACGCCTGTCTCTCCAATATCCGCTTGTTGGCCGCGAGCAAGGCGTCGCGCATCTTCGGGGGGACGAATTGAAAATCGGGCCGCGAGCGAATCTCGTCCTCGCTCATGCCGAGGCCGTAGGTCATCTTGAAGAAGGTCAGCGTCGGCGTGGAGTAGATGCCGGCGCGGGCCGTCGCTTTCGCGATCTCGCGGACCTTCGCGTCGTCAATGTAGTCCAGACTCTCCCAGTTCTCTTTACGGAACAGCCCTATGTCCGAGACGGAAGTTTTGATGGGCGAGTCGTCTTTCAGGACGGACTCAAGATAAGCGTCCAGGTGCTCTATCTGCTGGCGGGCTTCGAGCGCGCGGCGCACCCCGACGCGCGTGTCAACGTGGCCGACGACGCGAATCTTCTCCTTCTTCGCCTCGTCAATGACGGCCTCGTAGACTTCGGGCGTGATGAAGTTGGTCAGCTTGATGAAGTCGTAGCCGGCCGCCTTGAAGTCGCGCACGGCCGCGCGCGCCTCTTCGGCTTTCGTGACCACACGTCCGTTGAAGGTCGAGCCCTGCTTGCGTCCGGTGAGTTGTGGGCTCGCCACGTAAAGGGTCGGGCCGACTAATTCTCCTCTGGCGACCTGCGCGCGATACTTCAACTGCTCGGGCGTGCCGATCATCAGCCGGACGGTCGTCACGCCATTGGCAAGCATGATGAACAGCTCCTCGTCGGCGAGGGCTTCGGGGAACTCGTCGTCGTCCGAGAAGAGGTGCGTGTGCATGTCCACGAGTCCGGGCATCAGGTACTTGCCGCGCCCGTCCAACAGTTTCGCCCCCTTGGGCGCTTTTGTCCGCGCCGCCGGGCCAATTTTGTGTATGCGCCCGCCGCGGATGACGACCGTCTGATCCTGTAGGACGCGCTCGCGGTCCATCGGGATGACGTTGACGTTGGTGATGGCAATCAGTTGTTTGTCGCCGTCGTCGGGGAAAGTCCTGGCGACGGCGGGAAAGCTGACGAGGGCAAGCAGGAGCAGTGTGGCATAGAGCCTGTTCTTCACGGGGCGCGTCTCTCTTTCATATGTAGGTCGGTCCTGACAGACTTCTCAGGTGGTGCAAGTACCCTCTAGTACGACCGACCGGCGGCGGACGTTCGGAGAGATTTAAGAAATTTTCGGCGGGGAAGAAGACACGAAACGGAACGACTCAACCCCTTAGCGGCTTTGCGCCTTTGCGTGAAAAAATTTAAAACCACTCACGCCAAGGCGCAAAGACGCAAAGGGGTTGAGTGGGTTCTCTACTCATTCAGGGCGGCGTAGGTGAAGAGGCGGTAGCGGTAGCCCTGTTGCTCGCGTATGTTTTTGGCGACGACGCCGTGCAAGTTCTCGTCCCAGGTCGTGTACTGCTCTATGAATTTGTCGGACGCGGCCTTGTCGCCTTCGTACTGAACTTCGAGCACTTTGGTCAGCATTTTGCCGACCGTCGAGTGGTATTTGTCATAATTAATCTTCAGTTTCCCGGTGCCCGCGTCGAACGAGAGGAGCCCGTTCTCCAGGAAGAAATTCCACTGCATGAGCTGCATGGTGTTGTAGGGCTGGTCGCGGCGCGGTTTGTTATTCTGAAGCACGCGCAGGATGCCGCTGGCGTAAACGGCGCGGAGTTGGTCGGCCGTGTAGTAGCCCTGCTTTCTCAAAGCCTCCGCCACGAAGAGCGAAACCAAGTCCGCCTTCATCTCTTCCATCGCGGAAGAGTTCTCCTGTAGCGCCGTGTCGAGGTCTTGCCCCGTCTTCGTCAAGTCCACGCCAAGATAATGGCCCACTTCGTGCCAGAGCGTGCGGTAGAAGTTGCCGTCGGAAGTCAGTTCTTTGTGATGTGCCGGAGCGACCGCCGCCGCCCAGCGTTTGTTCGTCCCCTCGAAGATGTTCGGCTCGCGCATGATGTTCGCGCGGAGCAGAATGGTGCGGCCGTAGCGGCGCGCGAGGTAACTCTCGTTTGGGAGAATGGTCGCGGTGTTCCCGCCGCGCGACTGCCCGAAGTCGGCCACCACGTCGTAGACGCCGACGGGGATGTCTTCACGCACCTTCTTGTGATGGTCGTAGGGCAGAGAATCTTCGAGCGCCTGCAAGCCCTTCATGGCTTTGCGCAACGCTTCCGTCTCCTCGCGGCGCGTTTTCAGCAGGCTGAAGGCGAAAAAGGTCTTCACGCCGTAGAGGTCGTCGTCGTAGACCTCGTAAGAGCCTATCTCGGCGTTCAGATTTTTGAAGCGCCCTGTGACCCAGGAAGCGTCGCCTGATTCGTAATCGTCCGAGAGCAGATCGCGGCCACGGTTGCGTAAGTAACGCGCGAACTCTTCGTCATCCTTCTGCACCGCGTCGGCCGCTTCGTTCAGGAGCGCGTGCGCGCGGACGAGTTCGTCCGCGTAGGCGACCGAGTAAGGCACTGCGTAGAAGGCTGACTCGTCCGGGCTCGCGTAGAGTTTTTGCAACTCGGCCTTGAGCCCCGGATGCAGCGTCGCCAGCGCCGGGTACTGTGTGAGCTTTCTGATGTCGCGCAAGAGGGACGAACGGTCCGCGCGGCGGACGACCGAGCGCAGGTTTAATAGCGAGTCGCGCTTTTCGGGGTGCGCGGCGAGATACGCGTCCAACTGCTCGCGCCTCACGCCGAGCGGGTACATGTTGGAGCCTTCCTGGCGCGGGAGGACGGGCAGGAAAGCCTCTCGTTTGTTTTCGAGCGTCGTGGCAATCGGCCCCTGGTTCAGGCGGTAAAGCGTCAGCAAATTCTGCGTCTCGGGCTGGGAGCCGAGCTGCGCGTCCAACTTCACGAGCTTGTCGAACGACGAGCGTGCGGACGCGTGTAGTTGCTCCTCGTAGATTTGCTGAAAGAGCTTGCCGACTTCGAGGAGTTTGGTGACGGCCACGCGCTCGCCCGCGCTCAAAGACGAGAGGTCCGGCGCGAGGCGTAGGGTCTGCGTCTTCTCCAGAATCGGC
>DATFCB010000538.1:0-9547 GCA_035253525.1 Pyrinomonadaceae bacterium
AGAGCGTCCCCTGCCACTTCGGCGAAAACGCCATGTAGAGGCCCGTGATGATGAGCGTCACGGCGATGAGGACGCCGCAGAGGCCCGCGATGCGCGTGGCTTCTGTGATGTTGCCGCGCCTGCGCCAGAGCAGTGCGCGGAGCACGCGCCCGCCGTCGAGCGGGTAGCCCGGAAAGAGGTTGAAGACGGCCAGGAGCAGGTTGCCCGCGCCGATGAAGAAGAGAATGGCAGCGGCCGTGCGGTAGCCGCCGACGAGCGCGAGCTGGTACGCGCCGAAGGTCAGCACGGCGAAGAGGAAGCTGGCGGCCGGACCGGCGACCGCGATGCGAAACTCCGCGCCCGGAGTGTCCGGCTGCCGCTTGAGCCGGGCCAGCCCGCCGAACGGGTGGAGCACTATCTCTTCAATCTCTATGCCCTCCATGCGGCCTACGAGCGCGTGTGACAATTCGTGACCAAAGACGGAGAGGAAGAGCGCGAGCGTCGTGATGACGCCGAGGAGCCACGCGGTCACGGGCTCGACCGGCGGCAAGCCCCGTATCCCGCGCTGCAAATTCAGAGAGACCAGCCACACGCTGACGCCGAAGACCAGGAACCAGCGATAGTCTATCCGCACGGGGATGCCATAGACCCGCGCCACGGAAATCTGCCTGTGAATTAACTTGCCGATGTTCATAAAACTAAAGTGATAAGTGATGAGTGATAAGTGATAAGTTAAAACCCTCTTTCTTTAACTTATCACTTATCACTTATCACTTATCACTGCTTTTACGCTCTGTTGTCGAAGGAGGCGATCAGGGGGTCGCCCTGCGACTTGCCGGTTTCCCATTCGACCTCGAAGAGGGGGACCGGCTGCGCGCGGTTCTTGACGTAGATGGGGTCGCGCTGCTTGAGTGGGTAGCGGCTTGTGGCGGCCTTGGCCGCCGCGTCGCTGAGGAGGATTTGCCCGCCCTTCGAGTTCGATTCCAGCCGCGAGGCCGTGTTGACAGTGTCGCCGATGGCCGTGTATTCCGAGCGGCGCTCGGAGCCTATGTAGCCGACGACCGCCTCGCCCGTGTGCAGGCCGATGCCGACGCCTATCTCGTGCAAGCCTTCCGCGCGCAATTCCTGGTTGATGCTCAGCACGCGCCGCTGCATGGCGACCGCCGCGTTGAGCGCGTTGGTCGCGTCCTGCGGCGTCGCCGTCGGAGCGCCGAACAGCGCCATCAACCCGTCGCCGAGATATTTGTCGAGCGTGCCGCCGTGCGCGAAGATGATGTCGGTCATCGCCGAAAAATATTTATTCAGAAGCTGCACGACCTTTTCGGGGTTGGCGTGCTCCGAGAGGCGCGTGAAGCCGCGTATGTCCGCGAAGAGGACCGTGATAATCTGGCTAGCGCCGCCGAGCTTGAAACTTTCAGGGTTTTCAAGCATCTGCTTGACGACGTACTCCGGGAGGAACCGGCTGTAGTTAGCGCGCGCGACCTCTTCACGCGCGAGCCGTTCGTGCGCGCGCGCGTTCTCGACCGCGACGGCCGTCTGCGCGGCGACCGCCGTAATCAATTCCAGATCGTCCGGCTTGAAGGCCGCGAACGGGTCCAGGCGGTCCGCGTAGAGCGCGCCGTGGACGCCACTTTCTGCGACGAGCGGGGCGCAGATGGTCGAGCGCACCCCTTGCGAGACGATGGACTCGACGCCCGCGAACATGGCCTCGGCCGCGGCGTCCTGTGAAAGGAGAGCCACGCGGTCTTTCATCACCTTGCGCGTGATGGTGCGGCCGATGGTCAGCTTCTTGGCGTGGGCCTCAAGCTTCTCGTCGCGCGCGCGCGTGGCGACCGGCACAAGCTCTACGTCTTCCCCGTCCCTGCCGCCTTCGGCCAGAAGCGCGACGACGCGGTCAGCCGGGGTGGAGCGGAAGATGATGTCGGTCGCCTTGGCGAAGATGGCGTTGAGATCGAAGACGGAGCCGAGCGTCTTACTCATCTCGTACATCTCGGCGAGGATGTTGGCCTTGCGCTGCAAAGCCTCTACCTCTTTGTCGCGCTCGGAGGGCGCGGTGGTCGGCACGGCCGAGACCGGCGGCTTGCTCGTCCTGAGCACGGTCGTCATCACGTCGTTGGCAGAGATGAGGAGCTGCGTGTGCCCGAGCGGCTTGTCGTCGTAGCGCACGTCGGTCGTCCGCTCGGCCTGCGGCTGCTCGAAGCGGAGCGTGCTCGCGCCGATGGTGACGCGGTCGCCATCCTTGAGCGGGTGCTCGTAACGCGCCTCGCCGTTGACGAACACCTTGTTGGCGCTGCGGCGTACCTGGCCGTTCATGATGACGCCGTCAACGATGGTGTAGCCTGGGTCGTCGAAGCGTATGTGCGCGTGATGGCGCGAGGCGCGCGGGTCGTCCAGGACGATGGTGTTGTCCGGCGCGCGCCCGATGGTGCAGGGGACTTGCGACAGGTTGTACTGCCACTGGCGACCGCTCGCGTCTGTGATTTTCAGCAAAGCCATAAAGATTACCGGGAAGCTCCACACCAACGGAGTGACGCTCGATTTTACAGTCAAACGGAGGAATTAGAAAAGCAGAATACAGGAGTCAGGAGTCAGAATGAAAGGCTGAAACCCGTTCGTCTGCTGATTCTCTTTGCTCCTGACTTCTGACATCTGACTTCCGTATTCTGCCTTTCCGTAACACCGACGTAATACCGGGTTCATAGAATCTTCAGCCTTCGACACTGAACGTCCATTCGCGCACGCGGTTTCATGCAGCGTGCGTTTACCGCAATCTCAGTTTGGTCAAAAATTTTTACGGGAAGGGACTTCTTTATGCCACGACTCACTGTCTCACGCGCGCTTCTGGCGTGCGCCTTCTGCGTCGGTCTGGGCTTTTCTGCACGCGCACAATCACCCCGGACGGGTCGCCCCAGTCTCAGCCCTGCCCCGGCCGCTAGCGGCGACGAAGCCTCCGCTGCGCCCGACAACGCGGGCCTGGAAGAGGTGCGGCGCGCGCTGCTTGAGCAGCAGGAGGAGATTAAACGCATGCGCGCCCTCATCAACGAGCAGTCGCAGGTCATAGGCGAACTGCGCCAGCGCGTCGAGGAGACGGCACGGCAAGCCGCGAGCATCAGCACAAGCAGCAGCATCCCCGTCAGCGACACCGCGCCGACGCAAACTCCCGCGCCGCAGGAGAACACGGACGCGCGGCTCGGCCGTGTCGAGGAGCAGGCGAAGAAGACGAGCGAGGCTCTCTCAAGACAGCTCGGCTCGATAACTTTCAGCGGCGACATTCGGCTGCGCTACGAAGGATTCTTCGGGCAGGAGAACGCGCTCCCCAGCGGCGACAACCCGGCCGTCTTCGGCAACGAGTTGTCCTCGCGCAACCGCTTCCGCGTCCGCGCGCGCCTGGCAATACGCGGGCGCATCGGCAAGGAATTCGACTGGGGCCTCAGGCTCGCGAGCGGCAGCTTCGCCGACGCCATCTCGACCAACCAGACGCTGACGGATTTCTACAACCGCAAGCCTTTCGGTCTGGATCAGGCGTACATCGCCTGGTCGCCCGCGCGCGTGCCGGGCCTGCGCCTGCAAGCGGGCAAGTTTGAGCTACTGAACCAGCAATCAACGGAAGACAGGTTCTACGTGCAGGCGGGCAGGTTGGAGGTTCCCTGGCTGCGCACGGAGATGACGCTCGACAACGATTTGCAGGTCGAGGGATTTAATCAGACTTACACGTATCATCTCAACGCCCCCAGGAAAGACCCCAAAGGCCCGGACCCGCTGCGCCGAAACATCACTTTCATAGCGATGGAGCTTCCCTTCTTCGAGCGCAACTCTTCGTTCGTGCGCAACGCCAACGGCACGTTCAGCCGGGAAGAGTCCGGGAGAGGGGGCCGCGATTTGGCCCTTTACGCGGCGCAACTACACGGGGTTTTTGATCTCTCGCCCAAAGTCGCGCTGACTCTCTCTGCCTCCGACCTCTATTTTTCGGGCACGCAGTTCATCTCCCCAATTCAAGTCTTCGGCAACCTTTTGCAATTACCCGTCACTTTCACCATCCCCGCCACCGCCACCACCCCCGCGCAAATCATCACCACGCAAGCCGTCATCCCGCGCGACCTGCTCGTCGCGGGCAACGGCAACCTGGGTCTTTCGACGGCGTCGAACAACGCGGTCAACCGTGACGGGCGGCTCGCCTCCGGCTACAACCTCGTTGACTTGATCGCCCGCCTGGATTGGACGGGCAGCAAAAAGTGGCCCGTGGTGCTGCTCTTCAATTTCGTCACCAACACGCAGACGCACGACGTTGTGGCGGCCGGGCCGGGAGGCGCGAACGTCTTTCTGAAGAACAACGAGAACAGCGGCTACTATGCGGAGATTCAGGTGGGCAGGCAGCGGCGGGCGCGAGGCGACTTGCAGTTCAGCTACACCTTCATGCGTCTTGAGAAGGACGCCGTGCTGACGCCCTTCAACGTCTCCGACGTGCTCCAGCAGTCGGACATGCGTAACCACCGCCTCAGTTTCAGCTACACGGCGGACCCGAGCGTCGTGCTGACGCTGACCGGGATAGTGACGGAGCGTTCCAACGGACTGTTCGGCCCCTTCGTCGCGACGCCCGCCGGGTCGCTGGACCGCCCGACGACGCGCATACAGTTCGACACGCTCTTCCGCTTCTAGCATGAGGGGCTTGACAACTGGCGTATAACTGGCATTCTCCTAAAGAGTTTTTTTTGAGACCTCATACCTTTGGGAGCATGCCGAGTGATAAATCGCGACTATTTTCTGGTTCCGCCGGGGAAGAAAGTCCGGCTCAAGGATTACGACCCCGGACACACGGGCGAGTTCGAGAACAAGGAGCAGGCCGAGGCGAAGCTGATGGGCGACGTGGGGCGGCTGGCACAATTCCAGGACGTGCTCTACGCGCAGAACACTTACGCGCTTTTAATCATCTTTCAGGCGATGGACGCCTCGGGCAAGGACAGCACGATTAAGCACGTCATGTCCGGCGTTGACCCGCAAGGCTGCCAGGTCTTCAGCTTCAAGTCGCCGTCGCACGAGGAGCTGGATCACGACTACCTCTGGCGCAGCATGAAGGCGCTGCCCGAGCGCGGCCGCATAGGCATCTTCAACCGCTCGTACTACGAGGAGGTGCTGGTCGTGCGCGTCCACCCGGAAATCCTGCGCGCGCAGCAGCTCCCGCCCGAGTCCAAGGGGCCGGACATCTGGCACAGGCGGTTTGAGGAGATTAACGACTTCGAGCGCTACCTGACTCGTAACGGCATCGCCGTTCTCAAATTCTTCCTCAACGTCTCCAAGGAGAAGCAGCGCGAGCGCTTCCTCAAACGCATCAACACGCCCGAAAAGAACTGGAAGTTTTCCTTGAACGACGTGAAGGAGCGCCGCTACTGGGACGATTATATGGCGGCCTACGAGGACGCGTTCAATCACACGAGCACGGAGTGGGCACCCTGGCACATCATCCCCGCCGACCACAAGTGGTTCATGCGCGCGGCCGTGGCCGACGTTATCATCAACAAACTGGAGACAATGAACCTCAGCTACCCGACCGTCGGCGAGGAGCACCGGCAGGAATTGCTCAAGGCCAAAGAACTGCTCGAACAGGAAGGCGGAGCCGTCACTGATGGCCCCGAAGACTCGGACAATTAGCCTGCGCATCTTCATCAAGATTTAATCCGGCCTTAACTCTTTCTTAGCAGCCGGGCTTTATCTTAAAGCCTGCCCCCCACCAATACCCGGCGCGCTCCCGGCCCGTCGTCCTGAAGGGCCGCAAAAGGGACAAGCGCCGCGGCTGCTCCAAACCCCGCCACGGCTCTGAAGCGACGCCCCGGCAGACATGCGGACCTGCCGGGGCCTTTTTTTAGTAATCCTGAAAATAGTCGGCAAAAATTCAGCGCCCCAAACGTCGCCCTCCGACGACTTTGGGCAGGGTCGTAATTTGTCCCGACAAGTACGTTAAGCGAACGGTCAACTTTCCCCCTTTTGCAGAGGGCGGGATAGCAACCGCTAAGCTCGTTTGGGAATCTTAATTTCCGCGTCGGTTAAGACGCTCAAACGAGACGGTTGAATCGGTGAGTGGGCGAACTGACGCGATACAGTCACTTTGACAATCCGAATGCTTGCCAGAGCGGCGGTGATTCATTAAGATTAGAACACCTCGCCGATAAACTTTTTGGGTTTATCAAACGTATCTGGCATCTCGGGTTGAGAGTGCTGAAAAACCCCCTGGCTTTCCCTAAAAGTTAATCGAATCCCCTGGGCGGATTCCCTTTGTGTGCAGACTTCTGGAGGTTATTGGAATGACTGTGAATCGGAACGGCTTTCGTCACGTGCTTGGTGCTTTCGCCTCACTCATTATCTTCGCCGTCATGGCCGCCGCGCAATCCTCCGCGCCGCAGGCAGACTTTTCTAACGTCAAAATCAAAAATTTCGGGCAGATGGATGAGCGGTTCTACCGGGGCGCGCAGCCCAAGGAGAAGGACTACGAGTCGCTGAAGGCGCTTGGCATCCACACGGTGGTTGACCTGCAAGCCGAGCCGAAAGCGTACGAGAAGCAGATTGTCGAATCGCTCGGCATGCGCTACGTCAACATCCCCATGGTCGGCAAAAAGTACCCGACCGAGGAGGCCGTGCAGGCGTTCATGAAACTCGTTGACGACCCCGAGACCGGCAAGTTCTACGTGCACTGCGCGGGCGGGCGTCACCGGACGGGCGCGATGGGCGCGGTCTACCGCTTCACCAAATACAACTGGAACTTCGACCAGGTTTACGCCGAGATGAAGAAGTTCGACTTCTACACTTCCTGGGGCCACGGCGACTTCAAGACGTTCGTCCAGGACTTCTACGCCAGGACGCAGGCGGCCAACGCCAAAGCCGCTTCCTCCGCCGGTCGCTAATCCGGGCAAGACCGAAAATAATAAAGGCCGCTCTCAACTTGAGAGCGGCCTTTTCGTTTTCCCATTCGTCGAGACGGTGGACGGCCCCGTATCGCCCTCCCCTTACTGATACGACGAGGTATCCTTTTTCTGCTGCCACTCGATGGCGTCCACGTTCTGCGAGTCGAGCGCACGTATCTCGTCGCTGACCTGGTCCGTGCTCACCTTCGGGGGTAGGCTGACGTAATACATGATGCATCCCAAAGGATCGTCTTCGTCCGGCTGGTCAAGCTGTCTGAGTTCCGTCTCAAGCCTGTGCCGCTGGAAGATACCCTTCAGGATGTCCTGCATCTTGTCCGTGTCCTTGGTCTTGACCGTCAGTTCCATCGCCCTGTAAAGCTCGGCCTCCTCCCTGGATTCCAGGAGCCAGAGCAGCGGCAGGACGAAGAGGCACAGGACGAGCGCCAGGTCCCAGCGGCCCACGCCCGTCGCCAGGCCCAGCGAGAGGCTGAGCAGGAGGACGGTGATCTCCTTGGGGTCTTTGATGTTGGTGCGGAAGCGGACTAAGGATACAGCGGCGAAGATGCCGAAGGCGCGCGCGGCATTGTCGCCGACAATCATCATGAGGGCGCTGGCGACCACCGCGAGCAGAATCTGCGTCTGTGCCACGTAGAGGTTGCGCTGCCGGAGCGGCAAGTCCTTGCGCGGGCGGAAGGCGAGCATCGCGGCCAGGAACGCCGCGAGCGCCAGCCTGACGATGATTCGCGGGAGGATCGTCCGCCAGTCCTCATGCCTGGGCTCGCCCGGAATTTGCTGCGGGGCTCCCATCACTTCCATAAACGGGTTCTGTTTGCCGTCGGGCGTGGGCGTGCCCTGTGTGTTGGCGTTCGCGTCCGCGCTCTGCGCCGTGGTCTGAATCTGCTGGACCGTCTCGGCGGGCCTCTTGTCGGTCAGAATGTAGGTGACCAGCGCGAACCCGAAGAGGCCGGCCAGGAGCACCACCACCAGAATCGTATTCCAATCTCTTCTCTTCATTCGGTTCTCTTTCTTTGCGCCTTTGCGTGAGACTTATTCCTCACGCAAAGACGCAAAGGCGCAAAGAGGTTGAATCGTCCAACTCCTCGAAAGCCTTCTCTAATTTGTGCCGGCGACTGCGCCGCCGGGGAGGTTGACGAGTTGATTAATCCTGGCGCGGGCGGCCCCGACGAGCGTCTGAACCTCCTCCGGGGTGAAGTTGGCGGCGCGGAAGGCGTCCGTCAACTGCTGGTCGCTTAGTTTCGAGAGCAAGGAGCCGACCCAACGGGCGTCCTCGACCGTGATGTCTTTGAAGAGGCCGGAGTTCTTCCCGCTGTAGGCGAACTTCACGCGCCCGCCTTCGACGCCCTCTATGAACTTGCTCTTGGCGTAGTCCTCAGGCTCGTTGCGGCTGCGCGAGAGGAAGCCGCCCGTCTTGCCGAAGGTCGCGCCGAGGTCGCTCAGGATGTAGTGCATTTCTCCCTCAGCGCCGTCGCTTCCGGGCACGTAGACTAACTTATTGTTGTCGTCTTTGAGGTCCCAGTTGTTGAGAAACGCCATCATGACGATCAAGCCCTTCAGCTCTTTCGTCCCCGAGAAAGGGTTATTGGCCCAACTCCAAACGGTGCCCTGCCGCTTGAACTTCTTCGGCCGGGCCTCGAACCTGACGTTGGCGAAGCCGTCGCCTTCGCACCTCTCGACCTTCTTGTTGGGTGCGCCCTTGATGTGTACGCACGGGAAGAGGTAGTGAATCTCAGAGACGTAGCCGACGGCCCAGACGAAGCGGGAAGCGGCCGTCTCGGGCTGTGACTCTTTGCCGAGCTTCGTGACCCAGATGTTCCCCGCGCCGTCGCGCACGCGGAAACCCGCAGAGTAGCCGCCCACTTCGTCCTTGAGGAAGGTGACGTTGCTGATGTCCGGCTTCATCTCCGCGCCGCCCGGCCCTAAGAAGAGGTCGCGCGAAGAGATGTCGCCGGGGTCGCGCCAGAGGACGGGAGTCCCCGTCAGCGGGACCTTCTTCTTTTTCGGCTTATCCTGGCCGGAAGCGGCCGACGTGAGAGTTAAGAGGAGGGCGATTGCCAGCGTCGCAAGTTTGCGAGTCCTTTGCTGTCTGAACACGATGATCTTCGTTCCTCTCTAAAATTCTTCGTCTAGCTTCACGAAATCGTCAGAACCCCGTGCCGATGCTTTCCTGAAAGTGCATCTGGCTGTCGAAACTCTCTTCGCCGGGCGCGGGCCGCACGCGCTCGTAGCCGCCGTCCGGCAACAATCGCCGCGCCTTGACGTTGTCTTTCAAGTAGGCGGCGAGCACCACGTCCTTCAAATATCTCTTCAGGTTCGGGTCGTAGACGGGCGCGATGACTTCGACGCGGCGGTCGAAGTTGCGCGACATCCAGTCGGCGCTGCCCGTGTAAAGCTCTTCTTCGCCGCCGTTCTGGAAGTAGTAGACGCGGCTGTGCTCAAGAAGACGCCCGACGATGCTGCGGACCGTAATCGTCTCAGAGAGGCCCGGCACTCCGGGGCGCAGGATGCAGACGCCGCGCACGACGAGATCAATTGGCACACCCGCCTGCGACGCCTCGTAGATTTCGCGGACGACCGCCTCGTCGGCCAGGCGGTTAATCTTGACGGCGATGCGCGCGGGGCGTCCGGCCCTGGCGTGCTCGGCCTCGCGCCTGATT
>DATFCB010000539.1:0-6773 GCA_035253525.1 Pyrinomonadaceae bacterium
AGGGCGGGAAGCAGAGTCTGTGGCTGAGGCAGGTCGCAATTTCCAGCAACGTCCGGCTGCTCCCGCTGGCCGACGTGCAGTACCTCGCCTGCGGCTTCTCGGCCGACGGCGATTTCATCTACTACGGGATGGGTGACGGCAAAAAACTGCCGTCCCTCTACAAGCTGCCCGTGCTCGGCGGCTCACCGACCTTAGTGATCGGGGATTTAACCGCGCCGGTTGCGCAATCGCCCGACGGCAAGCAACTCGCCATCGTCCACCTCGACCGCGAGAAGCAGGAAGTCACGCTGTCGGTGGCGAACATGGACCGCACGGGCGAGCGCAAGCTGATGTCGCGCAAGTTCCCGGAATTCTTCGACTGGATAGCATGGTCGCCCGACGGCCAGTCAATCGCCTGCCCCGTCAGCGGCTTCACGGACGGCAACCCGCAGATCAAGATCGTAGAGGTCCGCGTCTCGGACGGCTCGGAGAAGGTCATCTCCACGCAGCGCTGGCTGAGCGGCGGGCAGGTGGTCTGGCTCCCGGACAAGAGCGGGCTGGTGATGTCCGCGCGCAGCCAGGACGCTTCGTTCGACAGGCTCTGGCACATTTCCTACGCGACGGGCGAGGTGCAAACCATCACCAACGACCTGAGCGACTACAGGGGCGTCAGCATCTCCGCCGACTCGACCGCGCTCGTCTCCGTGCAGACACAGAGGCTCGCGAACATCTGGCTCTCGAAGAGCGCGAAGGACCACGACGCGACGCAGGTGACTCCGGGCGTCGGCAACTACTACGACCTGGCGTGGACGACCGACGACCGAATCCTTTTTTCGTCGGACGCGGGCGGCAGCGCGGACATCTGGGAGGTCGGGACCGACGGGACGAACCAGAGGCAGTTGACCGCAGGCGCGGCGCGCAACTACGGTCCCGTCGCCTCGGCGGACGGCCGCTACATCCTCTTCCACTCGGACCGCTCGGGCACCTGGCAAATCTGGCGCATGGACCGCGACGGCAGCAACCCCAGACAGTTGACGGCCGACGGGCCGGAGAGCACGTGGGCGCAGGTGACGCCGGATAGCAAGTGGGTGGTCTACCAACACCTGAACGCGAAGTTTAAGATCACGCTGTGGAAGGTGGGGATTGACGGGGGGACTCCCGTCGAGTTGACCGACAAGATTTCGTTGCGCCCGTCCGTCTCGCCCGACGGCAAATGGATCGCCTGCTGGCGCTACGACGAGCCGCCGAACACGAGCATGCAGATTGTGATCGTTCCGGCGGACGGCGGGGAGGCCGTCAAGTCGTTCGCACTGCCGCCGTACGCGATGGCCGGCTGGGACGCGGCCGTCAGGTGGAACGCGGACGGGAGCGCCGTGACCTACGTTGACCAGCCGCAGGGCCTCGGCAACATCCTGAGCCAGCCAATCGCCGGAGGCGAGCCCACGCAGTTGACCCACTTCAAGGAGCACCAAATCCTCTCCTTCAACTGGCTGCGCGACGGGAGACTCGTCTGCTCGCGCGGCTTCAGAGCGAGCGACGCCGTGCTGATAAAAGAGGTGCGCTGATGAAACGTGGATGTGGTCGAGGGGAAAATCAAGTAGCCGTTTCTTTGCGCCTGTGCGTCTTTGCGTGAGGAATAATTTCTCGCAAAGGCGCAAAGGCGCAAAGAATCACTCTTTCAGCAAACTCACGCCTAACTCTTTTGCCAAGCCCTCGCCGCCCCAATTCATCACCACGTCGTGGTTCCACTTGAAGAATGGGCGCGCGATGGGGGTCAGCAAATTCATCCAGCGTTTGGTCGTCCGCACCTGCCAGTCGTAGCGCGCGGTCGTCACGTCCGCGTCGTGCGAGAGTTGCCAGAGGCCGCGGCCTTCCAACTCGCCGAGCGCCTTCCCTTCGATGATTGACATGGGCTCGACGCGCGTCAGCTCCATGTCGAAGACGAGGCGGTAGGGCAGCTTGCTCTTCCACGTGTAGCGCCGCACGCTGCCGACGTGATTCTCGTCCCCGTCCGAGACCTTCTCGACGCGTTCCACGCCCTTCCACCAATCGGGCCAGCGGTCCGAGTGATAAATCATCTCCCACACCGCTTCGAGCGGCGCGTTCACACGCCAGACAGTCACGAATTCATAATCAGCCATATGCAAACTATTACGCGCTGACCACGGACGGCGGATTTATTTGAGGTATTTGTCGAAGAAGGCGTCCATCATCGCGGCGAGGTTTTCGGGGAGCGGCGAGACGCCGTCCACGCCGAAGTGGCCCGCGCCTTTGACGACGTTGAGGGTCGCGTCAACTCCCGCGCGCTTCAGCGCGTTGTAGAGCGATTCGCTTTGACTGAGCAGGACGACCTCATCCGCGTCGCCGTGAATGATGAGGAACGGCGGGTCGTCCGGCGTGGCGTAGGTCGCGGGATTGGCCCGGACGGCTTTGTCTTTGTTAGCTTCGGGCGTGCCGCCCACGAGCTTGACGAAGGCGTCGTCTTTCCTCTCGGCCCAATGCTTCATCTGCACGGGCTCTAGAAAATCCGTGGGTCCGTTCCAATCAACCACCGCCTGAACGCGGCTCGAAAACTTACGCCAGCCGCCCGCGCCTTCGAGTTCTTTGACTTCGCCGCTCGTACCCAACAGCGCCGCCAGGTGTCCACCCGCAGACTGGCCCCAGACGCCTATGCGCTCCGGGTCAAGGTGAAACTCTTTTGCCTTCGCACGCAGGAAGCGTATAGCCTCTTTGACATCTTCAATCTGCGCGGGAAACTTCGCCTCGCCGCTCAAACGGTACTCGATTGAAGCGCACAGGTAGCCGCGCTCCGCGAAGTGTGCCAGCGGCCCCAGCCCACGGTTGCGGTGGCCTTCGAACCACCCGCCGCCGTGTACGAAGACGACGACGGGCAGAGGCTCCTTAGGCTGTGCCTTCGGCCTCAGGACGTGCATCTTGAGCGGGCGACTACTGCCCTCGCTGTAAACTACGTCGGGCGTTAGCTCGACCGCTGGCGGCGAGCCCGCCAACTTCCAGATGGCTTCGGCCGCGAGCGGCGCGCCCAGCTTTTCGAGCATCCAGACGGCGTTGGCGTTCTTCGGATTCAGCTCAAGAGATTTTTTGTAGTTCAGAACGGCAGGCTCCTTGTCGCCGCTCATCATGTAGGCTTCGGCCAGGCTGTCGTAGGTGTTGAAGGCTTGCGGGTAGGCTTCTACGTTGAGCTTGAAAATTTCTATGGCGTCTTTGAGCCGGTCCTTCTGTATGAGCCTGTAACCCAGGTTGTTGAGCGTCGCTTCCTCGAAGAGCACGGCGCGCGGGTCGCGCCGCCTGGCCTCCTCGAAAGTGGCGCGCGCCTTTTCGATTCCCTCCTCCCAGAAGACACGCACGAACTTCACCCCGGCGTTGTCCCGCGGAACTTCCACGCCGTTGACGAACGTCGGCCCCTGCACAAGCTCCTCTATGTACTTGGCGAGCCAGCCCCTGTCAGTCTTGACCCAAATCTCCTTGTGCGTGATGCTCGTGCGGACTTCGACGGGCTTGCCTTCCGCGCCGGGCGTGGTCCTGACGAAACGCTGGCTCGTGTGAACCGTCGCTTCGTTGCCCTTCAACTCGATGGTGTCAACGACCGTGCCCGTCTCCGGCGAGATGCTGATGATGCCGCGGTTCTGTCGCTGGAAATACTCTTCCAGGTCTTTCAACGTCATGATCTCGCCGTTCGTCTGCTTCCCCGTCCAGTCGGGCAAGAAGCCCTCCAGACGCGCGCGCAAATCCTTTCGCCTCATGGCCTCGACCGAGGCCGCGAGTCGCGCTTCAATCGCGCGCTTCGCTTCCTCTTCTTCAGGAGTCAGCTTCCGCTGCTGCTGCTGCTGCTGCTGCTCCTGCGCGGGTGGAGTCGTCTGCGCGCGAATTTCACCGACACCGGCCAGGACGTTGAGGCAGAGGAAGGTGCTTGCGAGGAGAAGCGAAAATCGTTTCATGTGTGAACTCCTGCGAGATTAAGGGTCCGCGTCGCGAAGAAGGCTCCGCAGTCCGCCGCGTCGCAAATGAAGACGCGCCTCGTCATCCCACCGCCTTGAAATTTTTGTCGTCGTTCAGAAGCCCTGGTCACGCCGGTAGAAGATTCTGTCGAATATGCGCCCGGCCAGGTTGACCTGCGCGCCGTCTACGAGGATGCCGAAGGCGCGCTCGCCGTTCAGGACTCGGTTGCAGAATATGCCCTCGAACTCCACGGTCGTCCCGTCGGCGTAAACCTTCCTCGCGAGCAGCCGCGCCCCCTCGACCTTGATGCCGGCGAGCATCATACGCTTATTGCCCTCGCGGCTACTGACCGAGAGTTCTCCGTCCTCGCCGACTCGCACTTCGATGACGTAGGTCGAGTCAGCGCCGACGTAAGTCCCCTCGTAATCTTTCAGGTTTTGCCTGGCGACCGGCTCGAACCTTTTGTCTTTCGTCTTCTTCTTTTTCTGCCCGAAGATTTCCGTGTGGACGCACATCAAGAGCGCGAGCGCCACGAGGGCAACTGTCAGCCTGGATTTCACGAGGCTTCCTCCTTTACTTGCCGAGTATCTCTTCGAAGAAGGCGAGGGCGCGCTGGTCGCCCGTGCGGCCGAGCCAGAAGATGGCCTGCTTGCGGACCTCAGGCTTGGCGTGCGTGCGCGCGATCTTGATGAGCAGCGGGACGGCCTCGTCCGCGGGCCTGCGGCTGATGACGAAGACGGCGTGCTTCTGGACCTCCGTGTCGTCGTCCTCGCGCTCGACCGTGTCTTTTAGCACGCCGAGCGCCTTCTCGCCAGCCTTGTGGCCGAGCCAGAAGAGCGCCTGGTTTCTGGCCTCGCCGTCGCGCTCCGTCTTGGCAAGTTTTATCAGAAAATCTATCGCGGGCTCCTGGTTCGAGTTGATCGAGATGGAGTGAATCAGGTTGCGTCTCAACTCCTGGTCTGCGACCGAGCCGTAGAGGTTGACGAGTGTCGAGAGCGAAGCGGGGTCGCTGCTGACGCCGAGGGCGTGGCCCGCCGAGCGGCGCACGTCCCCATCCTCATTCTCGTTGCGTATGAGGTCCGCCAGGAAACTCGTCTCGACGCCCGTGACGCCGAGCCAGTGAACCGCCGTGCGGCGCACGTCCATATTCTTCGAGTTGCGCACAAGCGACTTCAAGACCTCGCTCACGCGCGGATCGTCGTGCAGCGCGATGGCGACGGTCGCGTGTTCCACGACTCGCTCGGCCTGATTCGATTCGGCCAGCCCGCGCAGGAAATTCAAGCTCTCTTCATTCCCGCCGCGCCCGAGCCAGTAGACGGGATAGCCGCTATACTCACGTTTCCGGTCCAGATTGTACACCTCCACGCGGCTGACCGTCCTGGCGTCCGGCTCGTAGAGCACGAAGATGCCCAGATTGCGCGTCTCCATGTTCGGAACGCCCGACTTGCCGACAAAGATGGTCATATTGTCGTAGTTCATCATGCTGCCGCGAAACTCGCCGCCGTCCGGGTCAACCGCGACCCCCGGCCGCACGTCGAACGAATACGCGGCCCAGAACCGCGTTTGCGGCGCAGCGGCCCGCCCCCTCTGCGCCGCCGTCTCCAACTTCGAGCGCAGGTCCGCGCCCTCCACGTTGATGAAACCCTGGTTCTGCTGCTGAACAGGCTGGCTCTGTCGAGCGGCCTTGGCCGGCTCGAAAAACGAGCAGGCGGAGAGCGCCAGGGCAAGGATGATATTTACGAGTAACATGGCTTTCACCTTTCAGGACTCAAGAGGCTGAACGATTCAACTCCTTTGCGTCTCCAGCGTGAGTGGTTTCTATTTTTCACGCTGGAGGCGCTGGAGACGCTAAGAACGATTGCCGGGTTTGGGTTAGTTCAAAATGTCTTCCAAGAACTTCTTCGCTTCGGGGTCGCTGCTGCGGCCGAGCCAGAAGATGGCCTGTTTACGCATCTCGACGGAGGGGTCGCGGCGCGCGATGTCCATCAGCTTGCGGACGGCGCGCTTGTCGCTCGTGCGGCTCAAGGCGAAGATGACCTGCTGTTTGACATCGTCGTCTTTCTCCGTATCGTAAGTCTGAATCAGGAACTCGACGGCCTGCGCGTCGCCGCTCTGGCCTATCCAGTGGAGCGCGTCCTTGCGCACTTCCGTGTCGTCCGAGCCGCGCGCTATCTCCTGCAACTTGGCGACGGCGCGCGGGCTCCCCATGCGCTTGAGGGCGAAGACGATCTGCTTGCGGACCTCCGTGTCGCGGTCGCTCTCGTAGATTCGCATCAAATCGTCCATCGCCGCGTCGCCATTCTGGCTGAGCCAGAAGATGGCGTCCTTGCGGACCTCGACGGACTTTCCGCTGCGGGCCAATTCGAGCAGAAGCCCGCGCGCGCCCGCGCCCTCGTAGCGCGAGATGGCGAAGACCGCCGCCTTGCTCACTTCGTCGTCCGCGGAGGTTTCCGCCAACTCTTTGAGGAGCGGGAGCACGCTTTCGTCGCCGGTGCGCCCGAGCGTTTGAATCGCGACGACGCGCAGGTGCTGGTCCGTCTGGTTGCGTATGATGTCGAGGAGCAGCGCGCTCGCCTGCTTTCCGCCGTGGCGGCGCAGCAGTTCTATCCCGGCCTCTTTCAGACGCGGGCTCGCCTTCGAGCCGGGCTTCATCATCTCCGTGACATAGGCCAGCCCGCGCTCCGGGTTCGACTGGAAGAGACTTTCGAGCGCGACGATCTTGACCTCCACGTCGTCCTCGTTGAGCGTCTGGTTGATGACAGGAGAGTCGCCCACCTCGCCCGCAATCTGCGCGCGCAGGGCGCTCGCGTCGTCGGCCCAATTCGAGCGCGGGAACT
>DATFCB010000540.1:0-4735 GCA_035253525.1 Pyrinomonadaceae bacterium
GGCGAGCACGGCGGTACGCGCGCCGGCGAAGCGGCGCACGTAGAATTCGAACAGGCGGTCTCCGGGCTCGTCCGGCACGTCTTCCCCGAGGCGCTCGGCGGTGATGCCGCCCTCGGGGCCGAAGATGTAGCTCAACTCGTAGTTGTAAGAGCGTTCGAGCAGCTCAAGAATGGCGTCCTCGTCAGCCCCCACGGTCGGGCCGTCGAGCATTTCGTGAATGAGCAGCGCCTTGCGCCGCGCCGTCAAAACGAACTTGCTCCCGCCCTCCCGCCACGTGTTGACGATCTCGCGCGCCTTGTCGTCGCTGTCGGGGTCGCCTTCGATGTCGCCCGTCTCGTCGAGCTTCTGCAAATACTCCTGAAGCCAACTGTCCGGGAACCAGAACGTACCGAAGAGCAGGCTCGAAAAAAGGCCGCGAAACCAGCTCCCAGGGTCGCCCGTCTTGCGCCGCAGGACGAATGGTGCGCCGCCGGCCCGCAGTTTTGGGCCAACGCCAGCGGGGCTCTCGATGGCCTCGGCCGCGCGGTCCGCCTCGCGCTCGTCCGCGCTGTCAGGCGACCCTATCTCAAGCTTGCCGTGAAAGCTGTGGCTGCTGCCGTCGCCCTGCTGCGCGGCGTGTGCCAATTCGTGCGCGAGCAGGCGTCTGCCCGCAACGGTCGCGGGCTGGTACTGTCCAGCGCCGAAGACCACCTGCTGCCCGACCGTGTAGGCCAGGGCATTCACGGCCTCGGCTGACGCGGCGGCGCGCGCGTCCGTGTGCACGCGCACGCGGCTGAAATCGTGTCCGAGGCGCGACTCCATCAGGACGCGCGTGTCCGTGTCGAGCGGCTGGCCCGAAGAAGAGTTGAGCACCTGGTCAACGATGGGCGGTGGTGTGCCAATTTCAGGCGGTTGTCGCCACGCGCGCGAAGGCGAAGAGTGAGACGCGTGGCGCGTCTTGCGCGAGAGGCGCTTGCGGTCGCACTCCGAGCAGCGGCCGGTCATGTCGGACGCGCCCGAGCCGCCGCACGCGCACTTGCGCTGCAAGACGCCCGACGACGAGGACTTGCCGGCGATACTCACTATTTTCTGCGGCTTGGCCGCAGCGCGCTCATTCACTTCTATGTGCACCTCTCTGGAGCCGTTCAATCGAACACGACTCATGGACAGCTGTACTTCTCATCAACCTCTATCCCGGCCTTCTTCGCCTCGCACATCAGCAGCGGAAGAATTTTTTCGTAGGCCCCCTGCTTCTCCTTGAGGGCTTTGACCTGCGGCTTCTGTGTCTGCTTCGCGCCCGCCACCCAGTTGCTCCCCGGATCGAGGCCCGTCCATTTTTGTCCGGGACTCGCGTCCGCGACCGTCACGTCCCCCCTCTTCTTCTTCATGTAAGCCGCCGAAATCAGGAAGGTGTACTCCGGGTTGGCGGCCTCCTCCGGGTCTGCCTTCACGGCGTTGGCCGCCTTCCGCGCGAAAGCCGCGGACTTCAATGCTTCGGTCTTCGCCTCCTGGCTGATGTCAGGCTGCGCCGCCTCCTTTTCGTAACTCTCGACCGCCACTTCGAGCATGGCGACCACTTCCATGTAGTTGTAGTTGTGCGTGACCTGGACGGGGCCGCGCCCGTAGAAGACGGGTTTCCCGGTCGGGCTGACGGTCCTCTTGCGGTCTGCCGCCGAAACCCATTCGGGCTTCTTCCTTTCCTCCGGGTCCGTCGGGAGCACAGGGTTATAAGTGCGGTCGAGGTAGCCCACGTCGAGCCGCAGTTTCTTCGGGTCGGTAATCCACTTTTGGTCTACCCTTTTGGCAGGGTCTTCGGCGTAGTTGAGCCAAGCCTGCGTCTCTATGAACTGGCGAAACTGGTCCGACTCGGCGTAGGCGTGGGCGAGATAATTCGCCTGCGCCTCGACCGTATCAATCTTCATGACCTTGAAAGCCTTGTTCAGACTATCCAGATATGCCCTGGCCTGTATCTCCCGGTCCCCCATCTTTTTGTTCGCGACATCCTTCGTCTTGTCCTCGGCGATATCCTTCGCCATGCCGGGGAATGCTTGCAGCAGCACGTCGAATTTGATTTCGGGCGCGGCCTTGGTCCCGCGACCGGGAGCGCCGCCCTTGACCCCGCCTTGTGTCGTCGCCCTCAACTCGCCGAGCCCGGCCTTGTATTCCTCATACGGAACTCCGACGTAAGTCTTCGGGGTCTTTCCGTAGGCAGGATTCCAAGCGCCCTGCGGGGCGACCTGAGTCCCGGCCTCTTCAGTCTTCGCGGCCCCGGCCGGCTGCGTCGCCGCCTCGGCGGGCTTCTCGGCGGCAACTGTCGGGGCGACGCCGCTGCCCCTGAGCGCCTGCTCGACGGACGCGACGTGCATCTTCAAAGTGTCGGCGTTCGTGCCCAGTATGAAATCTCTGCCGACGGTCACGGAGATGTTGTCCTTGCCGGTCTTTTCCGCCTTCACGCCTTTAACTCTCTGGTCGTAACCGACGCCGCTGAGCTTATCGGAGTAAGCCGGCAGGTATCTGCTTATGAGGCGATAAGTGATTTCAGAGCCGCGTATCATCATGCTCGTCTGATCGTCCGGCTCGCGTCCGGCCCGGCCCGCCGCCCGCAGAATTTTTTCCGTCTCCTCGTCGCGCGCTTCCGGCTGACGCTGGATGGCCCCCGCCCTGACGCTCTGATGAACACCGTCGCCGTGCGTAACGCCGATTGACTCTGCGTTGCGGTCGGCCTCGCTCTCGCTCGCGTCTCCGGCCGACTGCGCGCCCGGCAGGTTTCCCACGGACTGCTGCACGACATGCGTCAACTCGTGCGCGAGCAGACGCTGCCCCTCGCTCGTCTGCGGCTGATACTTGCCCGAAGCGAAGACGACCTGCTGCCCGACCGTATAGGCCGAAGCGCTGACGGCGCGCGCGGACTCTGCGGCGCGCGCGTCCGTATGCACGCGCACGCGGCTGAAATCGTGTCCGAGGTGCGACTCCATGCGGGTGCGCGCTTGCGAGTCCAGAGGCTGGCCCGCGCCGCTAATCACTTCGTCAACGACGTGCGGAATGGTCCGAAGCTCGTCGTTCCCCGTGGCGCTGCGCTGCAACGTCAGACGCTTCTCGTCACACTCCGAGCAATGCCCCGTGATGCCGGCCGAGCCGCCACCGCAGGCGCACTTGCGCTGGAGCAACCCCGTGCGCGCGCGCGCGGGCGACGGCGTCTCGGCGGCCTTCGTCTCCGTTCGTAAAGAGTCGCTCAATGCTTCAACCCTCCGTAGACCGCTTCGGCCACCTGCGCGCCGATGGTCTCGGCCCGTGAGTTCGCCGCGACGTGGAAAGCGCCCGCATCCAGATGCGGACTCTCAAGACCGCTGGCGAACGCCTCGGGCACGCCCTCTTCCGCGAAGAGGCGCGCCAGCTCGCGCTCGACCATCTCGCCGATGCGGTAGCGGTCGGCCGGAGAGAAACCGTGCAGCACCAGTTCTTCTATGTGCAGCTCTACGTTTGGCGGCTTCATACCCAGCCCCCGCTTTCGGTCTCCGTCAGAGGCTTCTCCAACTTCTCGTACTCGCCACGCGCGGCGCGCAGTAAATGGGCCATCGTGACGGATGCGTTCTCGTCCGCGGCGAGGAACGCGGCGTTGAGCGCGATGTTGCGAATGTTGCCGCCAGCAATGCTGAGGCGCGCCAGTTTCTTCGCGTCCAAATTTGTCGTCGGCGTGTCGGGCGGGAAGATTTTTTCCCAGATGCGCGCGCGCGCAACGGCGTCCGGGAAAGGAAACTGGACGACGAAGCGCAGGCGGCGCAGGAAAGCCTTGTCGAGCGCCGTCTTCAAGTTCGTCGTCAGGACGGCGAGCCCGCGATATTCTTCCATGCGTTGCAGGAGGTAGCTGACTTCGATGTTGGCGTAGCGGTCGTGACTGTCTTTCACCTCGCTGCGCTTGCCGAAGAGCGCGTCCGCCTCGTCGAAGAGCAGCACCGCGCCGCTCTCCTCGGCGGCGTCGAAGACGCGCCGCAAATTCTTCTCCGTTTCGCCGATGTACTTGCTGACGACCTGGCTCAGATCAATGCGGTAGAGGTCCAATCTCAATTCATTCGCCAGGACTTCCGCCGCCATCGTCTTGCCCGTCCCGCTCGCCCCCGTAAAGAGCGCGCTGATGCCGAGGCCGCGTGTGCCCTTCGAGGCGAAGCCCCAAGTCTCATAAACTTTCGCGCGCCGTCGCACGTGGGCGGCGATTTCGCGCAGGCTGCGGAGCTGGTGCTCTGGCAAGACCAGGTCTTCCCAGGCGGCGCGCGGCTCTATGTGCTGTGCCAAATCGTCAAGCCGCATGCGCCCCTGAACGCGGCAGGCGTCCCAGAGCACGGGGCCGGGCGCAACGTCGCTCTCCCTGACAAAGCCCTCGCGCGCCTGAACGCTCGCGGCCCGAATCGTCTCCATGCCGAAGTCGAAGTGAGACGTGAGCAGCTCCAACTCGCCGTTCAACTCCTGGGCCAGAGGGCCGAGCACTTTGTGCCAGAGCTCGCGCTGCTCGGCGGCCGAGGGCTTGCGCACGTCGAGGCGCAGGGCCGGGCGCTGGCGCGGGCGCAATATCTCGCGCCCCGCGACGAACAGCATCCCGCGCACGCTCTCTATGAAAGAGAGCACGGCGTGCGTGTTCTCCTGCTCGTCCTGCTCAAGGAGCAGCGCGCTCCCCTGTAGGACGGCCTCACGCTCCCAGAGGCGTGCCAGCGCCTCGCGCTCGGCGACCGACGGCGGCACGTCAGCCGCGCGCAGCGCGTGC
>DATFCB010000541.1:0-10046 GCA_035253525.1 Pyrinomonadaceae bacterium
CAACGGCCTCATCGTCGTAGGCTTCGCGGCCGAGACAAACGACGTTCTGGCCCACGCCCGCGCGAAGCTCGAACGTAAAAATCTGGACGCCATCGTCGCCAACGACATCACGCGCGACGGCGCGGGCTTCGACGCCCCGACCAACGTCATCCAGATCATCACGCGCGCGCGCACACAGCCCACAGAGTTGCCGCTCATGTCAAAGCTCGAAGCCTCGCATCGCATCCTGGACGAGATCGTGCGCCTGCGCAGAGACGGTTAAAGGCTTAAGCCCTGGTCTTTTCAGACCACAGCCGCAAACATGACTGACGATCAAAAGCCCCCCACAGGCAGACCGCCGCGCCGCGACCCGTACCGCCTGACCGGCGAAGTCTTCGGCGGGCGCTACCGCTTGGAAGAGTTCGCCGGGATGGGCAGTTTCGGCGCGGTCTACCGCGCGACCGACGCGCGTGTGGGCCGCACGGTCGCCGTGAAAATTCTCAAGCCCGACCTCGGCGACGACGAGATGAATGATGCGCGCGAGCTTTTTCAGCGCGAGGCGCTGACGGCCGGACGACTCATGCACCCGCACATTGTCGCCGTCACGGACGTGGGCGAAGACGCCGGCTTCGCTTACCTCGTGATGGAATGGCTCGAAGGCTCTACGCTCGAAGACGAGCTGCGCGCACGTGTGCCATTTTCGCCTGAAGAGACTTCATCGCTTCTTGGCACAATCGCTGATGCCCTTGCCGCCGCGCACAATGCGGGCGTCATTCACCGCGACATCAAGCCTTCGAACATACACCTCGGACGGCGCGAGCGCCCCTTCGTCAAGGTGCTCGACTTCGGCATCGCCAAGGTCGTCACCTCGTCCACGGCCGTCGCCGCCAGCCGCATCGCCGGCACAGTTTCCTACATGTCGCCCGAGCAGATTACGGGCAGCCGCATAGACCGCCGAACTGATATTTACTCCCTCGGCATAGTCCTCTACCAAATGTTGACTGGCGAGCTGCCCTTCAAGGGCGACTCCCAGGGGCACATCATCCAGCAACACATAGCCGTGAACCCGCCTTCGCTCTCTGAAGCGTGCCCCGATATCTCGCCCGAACTCTCGCACGTCATACAGCGCGCCCTCGGCAAGCTCCCGGAAGCACGCCAGCAGTCGGCGCAGGAACTTCATTCGGAATTCGTCGCCGCGCTCGCCCGAAAAGCTTTTCAGCCGGCCGATTCTACAACCCGCACACAGGAGGAAGTGACAGAGGTTTTACCATCATCGCTCAGGCCGACAGCCATCTCCCCGCCGCCCATCGAGCCGCAACCCGGCGTGGACATCGCTGGGCCGCAGCGTGGGCTTCTTTCCGAACCGACCCACGAACGGGGCGCGGGGCAGACACCCCCGAAGGTCATTGGCGGGACTGTGCCAGAGCCTTCACCACAGCCCGTGTCTGTGACCGAACGCAAGCCGAGGAAGATGCTTTTTTGGGCCGCCGCAGGCGGCATGGTCGGTCTGCTTTTGGGCCTCTATGTCCAAGGGAGAATTGAAGAGGCACTCGGTTACTACTTGCCCCAGTCTTATAGGTTCGGGGCGCTGGCAACGACTCTTTTCGGTCTGTTTCTCGGCGTCGTTCTTTCGACGATAAACAACACGAGGCGACTCGTGCGCTACGCGCTAGGCGGTGCGGTCGCTTTCTTGTTACTAAGTTTTATTCTGCCCAACTTGTTGTGGCCCAATGTAGGCTTCCTACGTCGCGAGCCGCTCACCTATCTTTACCTCCCCAACATGGTGCTCGGCGCGTTGATGGGGGCAGCCGTCTGCTGCCTGAAGTGGCCGGTCGTCCCGGCCCGCCGGCTTCCGGCCTATCTTTCCCACGGGGCGGCTTACGCACTTCTTGTGATGAGCGCGTATTACGAACTAATGGGCGGCCTCCGCCTCTCGCCAGATAACATTCGCTATATCGTAGAGATGCTCTGGGTGAGAGCTACGTTCTGGATTGTGCTGGGGCTCCTCAGCTTCGTCGTCGGCCTGATTGTCGGCGCGGTGAGATTCAGATACAG
The DNA here is from genome assembly GCA_035253525.1 of Pyrinomonadaceae bacterium. Lineage (GTDB taxonomy): Bacteria > Acidobacteriota > Blastocatellia > Pyrinomonadales > Pyrinomonadaceae > QHXM01. The sequence continues at coordinate 2,035 of DATFCB010000541.1, forward strand.
AAAAAAGCGTGAGATAATGTGGGCCGGAGCGGAACCTAAGTGAAAGACGAGTTAATCGAACTAACGAAAGACGCGGCCGAGTACGTCTCGTACTTGCGCGAGCTAGGCGTCAACGGGGTTGAAGATTCTTCGGCGCTTTTACCTGTCGCGGCGAGCGCCGAGAAGCCGCGTGCCGAAGCTGCCAGAGTCGCGGAGAGCCCCGCGCTTCAGCGAAACGCGCGGGCAGCCGTCACACCAGAGTTGCCCCCGAAGAGCGCGCCCACGCCTGAGCCCCCGGCGCGTGTTGCTTATTCCACACCAGAGCAAACGGACATGGCTAAACGAACCACGAAGAGGACGCCGGAGTTGGAGCCTCCGCCACCGCAGGAAACGCTATTCGGAGAGATCACGCCGAAGGACGAAGCGAGCTTGCCGCAGGCGAACGAGACGCTCGAAGACATCTGGAACGACATAGGCGAGTGCACGCGCTGCCCGCTCGCTGCCGGGCGCACGCACATCGTCAACAGCGAGGGCAACCGCCGTGCGCGTTTGATGTTCGTCGGCGAGGCTCCCGGCGCGGACGAGGACGCGTCGGCACGACCGTTCGTCGGACGCGCGGGCCAGCTTCTCAACAAGATCATAGAGGCCATCGGCCTCAAGCGCGAGGACGTGATGATCGGCAACGTCAACCGCTGCCGCCCGCCGCAGAACCGCACGCCGACGCTCGAAGAGGCGAAGACCTGCAAGCCTTTCCTCTTGCGCGAAATCGCCGTCGTCCGCCCTGATGTGATCGTCGTCCTCGGCAACACCGCGATGAAAAACCTACTCGACACCAAAGAGGGCATCACGAGACTGCGCGGCAAGTTTCAAGACTACAAAGGCATCAAGGTCATGCCCACCTTTCACCCCGCCTACCTCCTGCGCGACCCCTCCAAAAAGCGCGAGGCGTGGGAGGACATGAAGACCGTGCGCGACTACTTGAATTCAGTGAAAAGTGATAAGTGAAAAGTGATAAGCAAAACCGTCTGTCTTTAACTTATCACTCATCACTCATCACTCATCACTTTTATGCAATCTTCACTTTTCGACGAGAATCCGGCCGAGGCGGGCGAGACGCTGGAAGAGATTAACGAGGAGCTTTTGCGGAAGGCGAAGGCGCGGCCGGAGTTTGCTGACCGCATCTTCATTTTCGGCGAGGGGCCTTTGGGCGCGCGCGTCGCGGTGGTCGGCGAATCGCCGGGAGCGCCCGACATTGATTCGGGCAGGCCGTTCATGGGACCGGCCGGGCAGATGCTCAACCGCATCCTCGAAGCCATCGGGTTGAAGCGCGAGGACTGTTATCTGACGAACACCGTGAAGATGATTTCGTCGGGCGACGAGCTGACGCCGGACGTGCTCTCTTTCTTCACGCCTTACCTGCACCGCGAGCTGCGCGTCGTCAGGCCGGAGGTCGTCATCGCCTTCGGCAACACGCCGACGCGCGCTCTGCTCAAGACCAAAAAGCCCATCTCGAAAATGCGCGGCGAGTTCCACGACTATCAAGGGATGAAATTGATGCCGACCTTCAACCCCGCTTACCTCCTGCGCGACCCGACGAAGAAGCGCGAAGTCTGGGAGGACATGAAAAAAGTCCGCGCGCTCCTGTCATCTTCTTAGCGTCCTTGCGCCTTTGCGTGAAACTTTTCCTCACGCAAAGGCGCAAAGACGCTAAGAAAGAAATCTCTCCGCTTCACCTTTTGCCTGCTTCCGCGCTAACTTAACTCGCCGTGCAATCATTCGCCCGCGAACAGAAAGAAACTGAAGCGCCGCTGCCGCAGTACGCGGAGGTGGCTGTGCCGTTGCACGTGACGCAGACTTTTACTTACCGTCTGCCGCTCGCGCTGCAAGAGGACGCACGCTTAGGCTCGCGCCTCCTCGTCCCCTTCGGCCGCAAGCGCCTCACGGGTTACATCGTCGCGCTGCTTCACGAGTTGGACCCGGCGGCGGACTTGAGCGACGCGGAGATTAAAGACGCCGAAGAACTCCTGGACGCCGAGCCGCTGTTGACGCCTGAGGTCCTGGAGATTACGCGCTGGGTCGCGGACTACTACGCCGCGCCGTGGGGCGAAGTCTTGAAGGCCGCGCTGCCTGCGGGCCTCAACGCAACCGTCGAGCAGATTCTTACCATCACGCCCGAGGGCCGCGACGAATTGGCCCGCCTTCCCATTCACCGCACGGCGACGGCGCGCGCCCGCGCCCTGCGCCTCGTCGCCGAACACAACGAAATGTCGCTCAGGATTCTAGCGCGTCACGTCGGCGAGGCGCGCTCTTCGGCCGTCGCGCGCGACCTGGAGCGCGCCGGATGGGTTAAGCTCACGCACCGCGCGCGCTCAGTACTAGCCAAGGCTAAACGACGCAAGGCCGTGCGCCTGCTGCCCGCGGAGGAGCACGCCGCGTCCGATTCCGCCCGCGCGTTGTCGAAAACACAACAGAGAATCATAGAGACTTTGATTGACGAAGGCGGCGAGATGGCCTTCGCGGACCTGCTCGAAGCCGCGGACGCGTCAGCTTCAACGATTCAGACGCTCGAAAAACGGCGCGTCATAGAAGTCTTCGTCCGCAACGTGCGGCGCGACCCGCTGGCAACGGCCACGCTCCCCGCAATCGAAGACATCAAGCTCACCGACGCACAGGCCGCCGCGCTCCGCGAGATCGAGAAGCCTCTGAGCGAAGGTCGCTACAGCGCGTTTCTACTGCACGGCGTGACGGGCAGCGGCAAGACCGAAATATACATACGGGCCATGCGCGCCGCGCTCCAACAGGGGCGCACTGCCATGATGCTCGTCCCCGAAATCGCGCTGACTCCTGTCTTCTCTCGCCGCCTGCGCGCACACTTCGGCGACCGCGTGGCGATCTTCCACTCGTCTCTGACGACGGGCGAGCGCTTCGACGAATGGAGCCGTCTCAAACGAGGCGAGGCGCGCGTCGTCATCGGCACGCGCTCGGCCGTCTTCGCCCCCGTCTCGGATTTAGGACTCGTCGTCATAGACGAAGAGCACGAAACGTCCTACCGCCAGCAGGAGTCGCCCTACTACAACGGGCGCGACGTGGCCGTGGTCCGCGCGAACAAGGAGGGCGCGGTCGTCGTCCTCGGCTCCGCCACGCCCTCGCTCGAATCCTTTCACAACGCGCGCGGCGGGAAATACCGCTATTTGCAACTGGCACAGCGCATCGCCAACCGCGCGATGGCCCGCGCCGAGATCATAGACATGCGCGAAGTCTTCGCGCGCGGCGGACGCCCGGAGATTTTTTCCGAAGAACTCCTCGCAGCCATCGAGGAGACACACGCGCGCGGCGAACAATCAATCATTCTGCTCAACCGCCGCGGCTATTCGAGCTTCGTTCTGTGCCGCTCGTGCGGCGAGTCAATCCACTGCCCGAACTGCGACGTGACGCTCACCTACCACCGCAGCGAGATGAGCATCATCTGTCATTACTGCAACCACCGCCGGCCCGCGCCCACGCGCTGCCCATCGTGCCAGGGCAAGTACATCTACTACGTCGGTGAGGGAACGGAACAGTTGGAAGAGATGTTGCGGAAGCGTTTTCCCGCGCTCCGCATCGCGCGCCTCGACCGCGACACGACTTCGCGGCGCAAACTTTTCGAGCGCGCCATTCTTGAGTTCGGCGCGGGCGAATTGGACATGCTCGTCGGCACGCAGATGCTCGCCAAGGGGCACGACTTCCCTAACGTGACGCTCGTCGGCGTCGTCTCCGTGGACGCGGGGCTTGCCCTGCCAGACTTTCGCTCGGCCGAAAGAACGTTTCAACTCATCACACAGGTAGCGGGCCGCGCCGGAAGAGGGACGCGCGCGGGCCGCGTGCTGATTCAGACTTACCACCCGAAGCACTACGCCCTGAAGCACGCCTGCGCGCAGGATTACGCGGGCTTTTACGAGGAGGAGATTCGCTACCGCAAGAGCCTCAACTACCCGCCGTTCGTCGCGCTGGCGTCGCTGCTCGTCCACGGCGAAGACTTCACGCGGGCGCAGACGACGGCCGCCGAACTGAAGAGGGCGCTGGAGGAGGCCAACACCGACCGCGCCTGCCGCATTCTTGGCCCAGCGCCCGCCCCGCTCGCGCGCCTGCGCGGCGAGCACCGCATACAGCTCCTCATCAAATCACGCAGCCGCCCGCGCCTGCGAGAAGTGATAGACATAGCCTTCGCTGACGCGGCAGAGCGGGGCGCTGACCTGCGCTCGGTCAACCTCGAAATTGACCCGGTTAACTTGATGTGAGCGGCCGCCGGGGCGCGTGCGTACCTTCGCCGTGTTGCGCTAAACTCTGGCGCATGAAATTGACAGAACTCGCAACACAAACCGGCACCCTGCTCGAAACCCCGGACGCCGACGTGGAGATCAGCGGTGCCGCCGGGCTGGATGAAGCAAACGCGGGCCAGGTGACCTTTCTCTCCAACCCGCGCTACACGCCGCGCGTTCAGACGACGCGCGCGACAGCCATCTTCGTTGGCCCCGGCGTCGAAGTCGGACGGGAGATGGCGGTCTTGCGCGCCAAAGACCCTTACCTGGCCTACACGCGCGCGCTCAGACTCTTTCACCCCGAACCTTCTTTCGAGTCGTTCATACACCCCGCGGCCGTGATTGATTCTTCCGCCAAAGTCGGCGACGGCGTCTGGATCGGCGCGAACGCGGTCATCGGCAGGAACGCGGAAATTGGCCCACGCGTTCGCATACACCCGAACGCGACCATCTACGAAGATGTCCTAATTGGCACAGGCTCCGTCATCCACTCCGGCGTGAGCATCCGCGAAGGCTCGCGCCTTGGAGAGCGCGTCGTCGTTCACAACAACTCCGTCATAGGCTCGGACGGATTCGGCTACGCGAAGGACGAGGAGCGGCGCTGGCTGAAGATTCCGCAGACGGGCACGGTCGTCATAGAGGACGACGTGGAGATTGGGGCCGGGACGACCATTGACCGCGCCTCCGTCGGCGAAACGCGCATCCGCCGTGGGGCCAAAATTGACAACCTCGTTCAAATAGGCCACTCCTGCACCGTCGGCGAGGACGCGCTCGTCTGCGCGCAGGTCGGCCTCGCGGGTAGCTCTCACATCGGGCAACGCGTGATTCTGGCGGGCCAGGTCGGCGTCGCGGGCCACCTGACAGTCGGCGACGACGCCGTGCTCACGGCCAAGAGCGCCACCAGCCATAACGTCGAGCCGGGCAAAATGATCTCCGGCATCCCTGCCTTCGACAATCGCGAGTGGCTCCGCTCGACCGCGGCCTTCCGCCGCCTAGGCGAGATGCAGCGCACGCTCCGAGCGCTCGAAACCCGTCTCGCCGCCCTCGAAAAATTTTTACCCGAGAACGATGAAACCTCTTGACACAACCGGGAGACCGCAGGCATAATCCCTAATTGAAATTGGTTTTCAATTTCGCCCCTGAGAGCGAGATTGAAGCCAATATCCCCTTGAGCAGAAAAATTCCCTGAGGAGCCCGTAGAAAGTGCAGAACGCGAAAGTCCAAACCTTACAGTCCCCCTCATGTGAAGACCGTAAAATCGAAGTCTCAATCGAGTCCGGCGCTGCTGGCGAGCAGGTCGTCCTGCGTTATTTGACCTGGACTGAGGGCTTAGGCTGGTGCGGCCAGAAGACCATACGCCTCGACGGCGAGCACCTGGACGATCTGCACCGCGCGCTCACGGTCGCGCGCCACCGCGTCAATCGCCGCCGCGCCGAAGCGGGACACGTTTCCGAAGCGGCCAAAGTCATCCAACTTCCGACCGTAGCGTAAAACGGAAGACACAAAAACGAGAAGGCAGCAGGAGTTTCAATTCCTGCTGCCTTCTGTTTTCTGCTCCGTTACGCTTTTCAGCCTACCTGTCTGAGCGTGATCTTCTCTTTCGTCACGTTGGCCTTGCGCTCTGAGGTCAGCTTCTCCAACTCTTCGATGTGAATCTGCTCGCTCGCGATGCGTTCTTCGAGCATGAAGCGCGTCGGGTGGTTTGTGTCCTTGCACGACTCCCAGGCAGCCATGTAAGCCTCCATCGCCTCGCGCTCAAGCGCCAGGTCCTGCCGCAGCATCTCGACCAAATCCGTTGACTGCCGGATCATGCTTGGCTCGACCGTCGGCACGCCGCCGAGCGCCACTATCTTGTCGCCCAAGGTCTTCGCGTGGTCGTGCGACTCCTCGCTCTGGTCGCGGAAGTACGAGCGATAAACTTCGCGCTCCGCGCCCGTCACCAGAAAACTGTGCTGCATGTACTGTATGACCGCCGCCAATTCCGCCGCCAAAGCGCGATTCAAATTATCAACCAGTTCCTGACTCGCCATCATCGCCTCCAGTGAATCTACGGTTTGTCCTTCACGCCGATGGGCGGATATTACGCCTCCCCTTCCCCGCCGTCAACATTAAATATTTCAACAATTAACTTTGAAATTCGATTTCAGTTCGGCGCAAGGATCGGGGGAAGCTTAAGATGGCGGCTCTCGCAGTCTACGTGATAGCGCCGCCGTCCACGATGACGACTTCGCCGTTCATGTAGCTGTTGCGCTCCGAAACCATGAAGGCAGCGAATTCGGCCAACTCTTCGGGTCGCCCAAGGCGTCCGTGCGGGACCCAGGAGTCGTGCATCGCCAGTAGATGCGCGGGCAGTGTGTGGGCCAAATCCGTGTCGAAGATGCCTGCGGCGATGGCGTTGACGGAAACGTCGAAGTTGCTGGCCTCGCGCGACAGACACTTGGTGAAGCCGATCACGGCGGCCTTCGAGGTCGCGTAGTGCACGGCGGTCGGCAGCGCGCGGATCGCGCCGATGGAAGTGATGTTGAGAATGGTGCCCTTCTTCTGGCGTATCATCTGCTTGTAGATGGGCTTCGTCACGGCGAACAGCCCGTTGACGTTCGTATTGATGACCTCGTCCCAGGCGCGGTCGGTCGTGGTCGCGAAGTTGTCTCCGCGGTTGATGGCCGCGTTGTTGACGAGAATATCAATCCCGCCCCAGGCTTCGACCAGCTCGCGCGTCATCTTTTTCAGGCCGACGCGGTCGGTGACGGAGATTTTATAAGCGAGCGCGCGCCGATTGTGCGCAGTGATTTTGCCGACAGTGGTTTCGGCCAGGTCTTCGCGCGCGTTGTAGTTGAAGGCCACGTCCGCGCCCTCGCGCGCGAACACGTCGCAGATGGCGGCACCGATGCCGCGCGTGCCGCCGGTGATGAAGGCCCGTTTTCCTTCGAGCAAAAGGCTCACTTGGGAGTCTCCAAAAAACCCGCTTCCACCAAGCGAAGCGGGTCGTGATGTAAAGTCTTTGGCTTTATTGCAAGTGAGTTAGATTAAACCCGAATCAGGCTTGAACGTCAAACAGGGGCGGCCCTAGCGTGTGGGCGCGTCAACCAGCACTGGCTCATCGCGCGCCATGACCGGCTTGGGGATGAGGGACGTGATTTCTTCCACGATGTGGCGCGTCGCGTTCGGGATGGCGAGCCCGAGCGTCGCAGCGCGCATCGCTGCATAGTGCTTGGAATCTTCAAGCATGCGGCGGACGACGGGCACTATGTCGGCCGTGCGGCTCAGGAGCACGCCCGCGCCGCGCCTCTCTATCAAGGAAGCAGCCCCGGCCTCCTGCGGCATCGGCTCGGTCGTCGCGTCGGCGATAATCGGCACGCGGCAGGCGAAAGCCTCGAAGGTGGTCAAGCCCCCCAGCTTCGAGACCATGACGTGTGCGGCCGTCATCAACTGCTCTATGTTCTCCGAGTAGCCTATGACCTTAATCGGGAACTTCGCCCTGGCCGCGACTGACTCCGCCTCGGCGCGCAACTCTTCGTTGCTCCCGGCGAGGAAGATCGCCTGCACGTCCAGGTCGCCCTGCGAAAGCTCCTTGTAGATGCGCGGGATGTTACCGCCGCCGGCCCAGCCCGCGTTGACGAAGACCGTGAACTTTTCAGGATCAAGGCCGAGAGCCATGCGCGCAGCCTGTGCGGCCTGTTCGCCCGGGAACTCGAATTTGGGATGCACGGGCATGCCGGAGACTTTGATTCGTTC
>DATFCB010000542.1:0-7083 GCA_035253525.1 Pyrinomonadaceae bacterium
AGGGCGGCGCTCAGGCAGGTGGCACGGGAAGCGAGAGTGCGGCCGCCCCTTTAGTTCCTCCTCCGCCCGCTGAGCGAGTCTCCCCGCCTGAGGAAGCCTCTTCGGAGCAGCCCGCCAAGAAGAGTCTCGACCATCTTTTCCAGCGCGCGGGTAGCGGCAGTGGCCCGGCTAAAGACCTGAAATTAAAGCTCTCCGAGGCCGGGGAGGAGTCAATTCCCTCCCCCGCGGCTGCTGCCGTGCCGCCGCCTCCGCCGTCCCAGCCCCAGCCGCCGGCCGTCGTTGAAGGCGCGTCTAGAGCCGGGCTGGATGAGACCGCCCGCCCGCCGGAAGTCGTCGCGCCGTCGGAGCAACCAGCGGTTCCGGCCCGGGCGGAGGCCGCGCCGGCCGAAGCCGCCGAACCGGGCTTTGATCTCACGCCCTACCTGGACCTCTGGAAGAACTTCTACCGCCTGAAGTCGGGCGAGGTCGAGGCCCTGAGCACCCTGTTCCGCATGAGTCACGGAGAGGGCCGCGCCGAGTGCCACGTCAAGATGCGTAAGCTCGCCGAAATGAGCAACTTAGACTACCGCTACTGCCAGAAAGTGGTCCGCAGCCTCGAGCGCCTGGGCTGGGTCACGAAACTCCGGGAATACGACCCCCTCACCCAAACGGGCACGCTCTACCGCGTGAATTTGAAGCCCACGCAGGTAATCTAGGGGAATCCTCAACCCGCTCCCCCTTTTCCGGCCTTTCTTTCAATTTCTTTAAAATTTCGGCCCAAATCTTCAACATGGGGAGGGTGTCCTGGATAAGACACCCTGTCCTGGACAGAACACCCCTGTCCTAGTTAAGACACCCTGTCTTATACAGGACACCCTGTCTTAATTGAGACACCCTGTCTCAATTAGGCCACCCCTGTCTTAACGGAGACACCCTGTCCTAACCAGGACACCCTGTCTCAGTTATGGCAGGGCTGTCTTAATTAAGACACCCTGTCCTCGTTGGGACAGGGTGTCTCAGAAAAGACAGGGTTCACAAGAAATAGAATTTGGAGTAGGAATGCTGTCGTGAGATCGGGCGGGGATTCTTTGGGGTCCCCGCGAAAGAGAATTGACCCAACGCACTCGGTCGCCAAACTCAGGTGCGATGGGTCAATCGGAAAACTCGCTCGACGGCGAGCCGGTATTTGTGTGTCTTACCGGCGGCCATTATAAGTCGCCCTACGGCGCGCTGTCGAGAAGAAAGTTTGCAGGTCGAGGGAGATGAGACCATGACGGCGCAGCCGAATTTCAGCCCGCGCTTCGTGCGCAGGACGCGACTCGCGGAGGGCGAGTACCGCAAGAACTTCCACCAAGTGGACCGCGAGGCCGTCGAGGCCGTGACCTCGAAGGAGGCCGACCGGGTGACGCCGCTCATGAGCAAAGTCTACCTCAGGCTCGTAAACGTGCCTGCCCATTACTGGGAGCGCGACGGGGTGCTCCGCTTCGAGGCCGAAGTCAGGGGGGAGGGGCAGGTCAAGGCGTGGGCGGTGCTGTGCGAGCTTCTGGGCGTGGCCTCCGCGACCGCCAGCAAGGCACTACGTTGGATGCACGAACAAGGAGTCATCGGCTACTTCGCGGGCAAGAACGGCGTCGGCATCCGCATCTTCCTCAACCGCGCAGCGTCTTCCATCGGCACCCGGAGCGGTAAAAAAATTTTGGAGTTTTCTCCTGCTTCATCCCGCGAGCTTCGTGCTTCACCGAATGAAGCAGCCTTTAATGACAGCTTCGCTGATTTAGACGAAGTTTCAGACACAGACTTTAATTCGCGCGCGCCAAAAGACGGCGCGCCGGACGAAAAGACAGTTGGTAAAACATCTCCCGAACCCCAGACCGAACTGGACTCGGATGACGCAGCACCCAACGCACCAGAGGGAAGGGAAGTCGAAGCTTCGGAAACCCGGCAGGCGCCCGTACTGTCTGTCGGCGATATCGTCCGTCAGTTGAAGTTAGAGCTGGAGCCGACACTTCAACAGGCGGCAAGGCAGGCCGCACGCCAAGAGCACGAGCGGACGCGCGAGTGGCTGGAGAGCAGGGGGCTGCCGAAGGCGGCGCGCGTGGCGCAGAGAGAGGCCTACAACGTGCTGAGGAATCACGGCGTGATCAACGCCGCGGCCGAGCGAGCCCGTAATGAGCTTGAGGTCGGTCGTAACACTCACGCGGCGGAGGCGAAGCCGCTCACGGAAGGAGAAATCAAAGAACTGGCCGAAATGTGCCTCGCCATGCTGGAGACGCACGGGCAATCGATTGACACGACACTCGCCGAGATCAGCTCGGAGGCGGGAGGGTGCTTGTTGGCTGAGGATGCGCCGCTCGTGCGGGCGCTGGCCCAGAGCATGCTCCGGGAAAACGATTCTCAAGGAGGCGACTGATGGCAGCGAATTCAGCGCGTCGTTTGACGGCAGTCGAAGAGAGAGCAACAGAGGCCAGTCCTTCATCTCCGACATTGGCAGCAGGCGTTCGTTCGGAAGAATCTTCAGTCTGTGCCTTATGCTACGGCACTGGGATGGAGGTCGTGCCGGGCAAGGGCGCGCGGAAGTGCCGCTGCCGAGCTGAAGATAGAAGGTCGAAATTAATGGAGGCGGCCCTCATCCCGCGGCGCTACATTGAGTGCTCGCTCCAGAGCTATAAGCCCACGCAAGGAAACGCCTCACAGCTACTGGCCTTCAACTACGCCTTCCGGCTGGTCAGGGAGTACCCGGCCGTGGACCGCGGCCTGCTCTTCATGGGGCCGTGTGGAGTCGGTAAAACTCATCTCTCTGTGGCGATCCTGCGCGGCCTGGTGGAGAAAGGCGTGCCCTGCCTCTTCTACGAGTTCGGCTCGCTCCTGAAAGAGATTCAGAACTCCTACAACTCCGTGTCGCAAACTTCTCAAGTAAGTGTACTCACCCCGGTCTACGACGCGGACGTTTTAGTACTGGACGAGCTCGGCGCGTCGAAGCCGACGGACTGGGTGCGCGACACGATGATGCAGATCATCAACACGCGCTACAACGACAGGAAGATGACCATCTTCACGACGAACTACCTGGACTGCAGGCGAGCCGGGCGCGACGAGACTTTAGAGGACCGCGTCGGGGTGAGGCTGCGCTCGCGCCTCTACGAGATGTGCAGGACCACGGTGATCGAAGGTGAGGACTACCGCCGGCGGTTTGATTCCTGAGACGATACGGCGGTTGCGGTCTTCTAACGCCGCGAACGCTTGCCGGGCTGTCACCTGATAGCCGGCGGTTTCGCGGGGCCGCGGATGGCTTGGCTACCGCCTGGAGGCGGTCTTCGTCTCCTTCTTGTTTTTCTTAGCATCCTTCTTCGCTACCGTCTTCACCTTCGGGGATCCTTTGTAGCCCTCGAGGCGGGCCGAGCCGACGGCCGACCTGACGATTCTGTTTTTATCTATCTTGGTCATGATGTGGACCACTTTCGTGCCGCGGCCGCGCGCGCGGAGCTTCAACTCGACGGCCGCCTCCTCCTCGGAGGAGAGCCCAAGGAACTCTTCGGCTGACGCGACGCCCCAACCCGCGGCTTCGAGTCGTCGGCGTTTAATTGCGGTCAATCTTCTCCGGCTGCCCATGCGGTGGTGATGACGGCGGCGCGTAATCTACTTTTCACGTCCACCTTGATGTGGCTATCGGTCGCCCGCCTGTAGAATTTCCGAGACATCGTCCTGCAACCTGATCAGGCGTAATCTACGGTGAAAGCCCTCACGGCTTGATCGCGCCATCTTACACTAATCGTGAGAGGGCGGGAAAAGGGCACTGCGGCGACCCGGAAAGTCGTCTGCCTTTCTGGCGGGACCAGGGCCGGGCGTATTCGTGAGGGACGAAACGGGGGGAAGAGGGTTCCCAGGTGATGCCCGGCTCGGCAATCACAACAGTCCGGGGGCGCGCAGAGAGAGAGAGACCGCCGACTGGCTGATCTCCCACCGGGTCGCTTCACCGCAGGGGGCCCCGGGGCTGACCACGTCTTACGGGGCTGGCGCGTTTCGGTGTGGCCTTCCTACCCGCAACTCGAACCTTTCGGCCCCGCGGGAGAGAGCCTCTCCTGGAGAGCTACGGCAGAGGTGTGCGCACACATGCCCGTCGGCGAGATGAAGGCAAGGGCGACGGAGCACCCGGCGTCGGACTGGTTCACCCTCCTCTTGACGAGGTAAGCCTAAGAGGTCTCCCAAACCACGCCGGCACTTCCCGCTTCCGACAACTCTCGAATTACTTAGGAAATTGTGACTGGCACAATAAGTGCTAAAGGCAGTCGCGATCTGGTTCGAAAAATTGAGAACCAGATATGGATTCGCGATATCGCGAATGGCCGGAGCCCGTCCGGCCCGACTCCGAAAATGAAGAGAACATAATGGCTAGACAGAAGCTCTACCCAGAAGAATTTCTTGTCCGCGCGACGACCGAAGAGTTGCGCCTGATCGACGAGCTGGCGAGGAAGTCGAAGACGTCCAGGTCACGCTTTGTGGTGGCGGCCGCGCTCACGGGCGGGTCAAAGGGGGCGGCGGATTTGCCGCTCTTTGAGGCGATGCTTGAGGCGCGCTCCCTTGCGCTGGTTGAGTTGCGGCGCGTCCGACACAGGCTCGAACGCGTCGCCGACCTGCTCAGGCCTCGGCAGCGGGACGCGACCAGCTCCCCCGATCTCGACAGGGTTATCGAGAACTTGGCCGCGACTACCGCCCTCGTGGAAAAAGTATGGGCGCCTTAAGAGCCGTAGCCTCGGCAAGAGTCAGCCGCGCCGGCGGGGCGAAACATCTCGCTTACATTAGCCGCCTGGAAGCGCTCCGGCCTGACCGGCCCGGGGAGGAAACACGCGACGAGAGGGGCGCCGCGCCCGTCTTCGAGCACCACCTGGATAATGGCGGCGCCGAGGTCAAAGGTGCGTCCGCGGCTCAGCCGGAAAAGGAGGCTTCACGGGAGGCAGCCCACGCGGGGAAAGACAACGAATCGTCGCTGCGCGAGGCGGACGCAATTTATACCTGGAACGCGCCCGCATACGTTACTGGAGACAGTTACGGAACGCGGGACGAGCGCTCTGACGAGCGTCGAAAGGCCCGTCTGGAGCAGGGGCTGAGGCTAGCCGGGGTCGCCGCTGAGGCAGAGCGCCCGGGCGAAGGAAGGCTCACGCTCGAAGACAAGGCCGAGAGGGCCCTCGCGTATTTCGGCCTGCTCTCGGATTCCGAGAAGAAGAGGGGAGGTGTGAATTCTTACCGCGTCGTGCTGACGGTGGGCGGTGAGGTCGGCGAAAGGGACATGCGAGGCGCCGTCAACGAATTTCTGCGCGAGACGTTCCCGAAGGCGCAGGCTCTGGTCGCCATTCACCACAACACCGAACACGTCCACGCGCACGTCTACGTTCACTCGCGCCAGCTCGACGGAACGAAGGTCAACCTCAAACAGGATTATTTCCGGCTGGACGAGAAGTGGGCGCGCGTCTGCGCCGAACACTTTCACGAGCCTTCGATATACGAAGATCACATGCGCCTCAAGGCCGAAACGCGCCGGTACAGAAAAGAAGAGAGGCAGGCGCGCGAGGGCCGCGAAACTCTCCCCGACAAGCCCGCCCGCTGGGCCGACAGGTTCGAAATCCTGCGCGGGGCGGTCAGGCCCTGGGACGATCGCTACGTCGGGCGGCTGATGGCGGTCGGAAGAGTAGCGGAGGCTAAAGCGGGATACCTAAGGGTTACCGGTGCCGCGCCGTCCCGGTTAGCGGCGGCCGATCAGGAAGCGCGGGAACTGAGGGGAAAACTTAAAGCCGTGTCGGCGAAGAGGTCGCTTGCCCGCAGCGAGGCCAAGAGGTCTCTGCCAGCGGAGATCATCACAATCGAAGAGCGGAAGGAGTTGACGCTCTACTCGAAGGCCGCGGCCCGCGAAGCCCCGACGGCGGTACAAAAAGCCGACGCCGCAAAGGCACCCGCCGTCCAGGCGAGCTTGGACTTCGGGGACCCGGCCCCGCGGCAGCTCGAACTCTGGTCCGAAACGCTGGTGACGGGAAAGGTCGCAGCCTCGCCGAACAGAAAGGGGGCGAAAGGCAGCTCGGCAGGCACTCGCAAGCGGGGTGGTAAATCGGAGGCGCGTGCGGTCGGCAAGACGTTGCCTGTCGGCGGAGGGAAAGAGCAAAGCCCCGGCCGTGAGCAGGGCAAGACCATGACCGAGAGCGAAGTTCTGGGTCGTGCGATGGTCGCTGGCTCTGAGGTCGGGCGCATCCGCGCTGAGTTGGCCCGGGCGCGCGAGCACGGCGACAAGTGGCGAATAAAGATTTACGACGCGACGCATAAGCGTGAGCGAGTCATCTCGGAGTTCGAGATCAGGCTGAGGTGCGAGGCGCTGGCGAAGCGTGCTGTCGAGGGCCGCGGGGTGGGGGACCCAGCCGAAAGGAGGGAGGCGCTCCGCCAAGGACTGGACGGGGAACTCACAAAACACCGGCACGGGACCAGTTACCACCGGAAGGTCGTGGGCAACTCGATCCGGGCCCTCGATGAACAACTCTCGGTGACCACGCGTGAGTATGAGGCTTACGGGCCGCGGGCGCTCGAGATTCAGGCGCGGTACGCGGCGGTCGGGCAACCGCCCCCTTTGCCGGCGCTGACTTCCGCGGAGTTGAGCAGGCTGCAAGACCAGGTGGTCGCGGCGAAAGACTCAGGGAGGTTCCTTGCCCTCGAAAGCCTTAGAGAGGAACTTGCCGCGGAAAGGGGTGAGCCGGCCCGAAATGATCACGAGCTCGCCCGGCTCCGGGGGCAGTTCGTCGCCGCGGGCGCGGACCTCAAAGCGAGTGAACACCGCAGGGAGGAGTTCGAAAGCGGGCGTCACCTGGAGGCCTGGGAGGTAAACGGCGAGGCCTGGTCCCTGACGGAAGTCGACCGGCGGATAAATCGTCTCGCCGACAAGGCGCGCGTCCTTGCCGACCCCTACTCCCTGATCCCCCGGCTCACAGACCCCGTGCGCCAGGTAGCGCGCTTGGCAGCCAAGCTGGGCAAGAACCTGAACCTGTCGGGCGCGAAAAGGGCCGAGGCGGCGCGAGATGTAGAGAGGCTGCTCGAGGTCCGGGCGCTGGTCGAGGGGCAGGTGGCGGC
>DATFCB010000543.1:0-8202 GCA_035253525.1 Pyrinomonadaceae bacterium
CAACCGAGGCGTCTCGACAAAAGAGGCAACAGGCAAGCCGCCCCGCGCTCAAATTTTTTGCGCCTCCAGCGTGAGACGGATTTCTCACGCTGGAGGCGCAAAATAGATGATACGGGTTCTGAAAGGCGTTCTACTTCTTGCGTAGCTTTAGCGAGTCTAAAAACTTAAAGAGCTTAACGTCCGCGTCGGCCGCGGTCGGAACGCTGGCGATCATGACGTAGACTCGTCGCGGGGCCACCCAGTAAATACGTGCGACAGTGCGACCGGCACCTTTCAGCCTTTTCATTGACAGTTCAAGCTCGATGCCTTGATGGCCGTCGAGCGAGATAGTCTTCCTGTTCAAGATCGTCGCCTCCGCCTCCTCGGCGACCCCATCCACCGACGCATCCAGCATCTCTTCGGCCGGGATATCCGCAAATTCTCCCGGGTAGTCGCTGTGCATGACGACGAACGCCCCGCTGTCGTACATGTCCGACATCATGATGTGCACCTTCAGCTCGCCCACCATCGAAGGCTGATTCTGCACCGTGTGCGAGGGCTTCTTCGGCATCGTGACCGAGAAGGACGCGTCCTCAGAGTTGTATTCCTGCCAGGCGAATTTGGACGAGCCGCCGGGGCCGATTCTCCAGATCACGCCTATGCCTGCGGCGACGGCCAGGGCCAGGCCGACGAGCGCAAGCAGTGCGGCGTTCGTGCCGCCGTTCTTCGACACGCGCGGGAGCGGGGCCACCGCGCCCGGATAATAGGTTGCCGAGTAAGAGGGCTGAGTGTAGCCGGGCGCGGCCTGATAGCCTCCCTGCATGCTCGCCACGTAGCTATTGAAATACGGGTTGTCGCTCGGGGGCACGAGCGCCGCCCGGCAGCGTTTGCAGACGGAATCCCCTGCGAAGTTGAGGAAGCCGCAATTCAGGCACCTGATACTGCTCATGGCCTGCTCCTTTCATTGAGGCCGTGCGGCGTGAGTGTCACCGCGCGGAGGAAAACTTGAAAGAATCCAGGCACCTGTCGCTGATTTTGGCGAATTCCGGCGTCTCCGGCCCGGCCGACATCACCATGAAAAGCCTGGGCGCGCTCCAGAAGATACGCATGCGGCCCTTCGCCTCCATCTTCTCCAGGATGGGCGGCTTGAACTCGACCTCAAGACCACGGTGTCCATCATGGGTGATGTATTTTCGATTACCGATGGCATACTGTTCGGCGTCTTTGCTGGCCCAGGCTTTAATCGTCTGCTCGTACAAAACGTCTTCGGAGACTTTGTTGAGGACCGGGTAGTCTGCGTGCATCACTATGCACCCCGCGTCCCGGCCTATCTCGGCCGTCACCACGCGCACCCGCGCCGTAGCCGCCCCATTGGAATGATTCATCGTCGTCTCCTTCGGCGTCGCAGGCAGTGAGACCGAGTACGTGCCGTCCGGGGACTGGTACTCGCTCCACGTGACGTTGCTCAAATTCGCCTTACCCGACTTCAAGAGCCTGGGCATCGCGACGAAGGCGATGAGGGCTGCGGAGGCCAGGAAGACCAGGACGCCCGCGAGTTTCTTCCCGGCCGAAGACGAGGCAGGCGGCGGGGGCGGCGGGATGTAATTCGGCTGGTAATTAGGCTGGTCCCAGAAATAGGAGCCGCCTTCGGCCGACTGCGGGTAGCTCTGCTGCGGATAGCTCTCGGCGGGCGCGTAATGTTGAGCGCCGATTCCAGCTTCCGCTTCGGAATTAAACGGCAGGCCGCAGCGCTTGCACGCGGTCGCCGTGTCGAAGTTGAGCAGCGAGCAGTTGCTGCATCTTAAGCTGTTCATGGGGGAATCTCCTTAGAGTTTAGGCAACCGAGGCCGGAACCTGAGGTGTAGCGGGTTGCGTGTTGGTGGGTTGTGCCGTCATCCTTTCTTTAGGAGGACGCTTCAGGCGAACGGAGCCGGGACGAACCTGACCCGACTCGCAGGCGGCGATGAGCGAGGCGACGACGCGCTCGTCGTAGCGCGTGCCGACGAAGTCTTTGATTCTCCCGAGCGCGTCGTCAAACTTCATGGCGCGCTGGTAGGGGCGGTCCGTAGTCATCGCGTCGAAGGTGTCGGCCACGGAAACGATGCGGGCCTGCATGGGAATCTCGTCCCCTTTGAGGCCCTGCGGGTAACCCCTGCCGTCAATCATCTCGTGGTGCATGTACATGCCCGGCAGGAACTCTTTCATCGCCGGAATCTGCGACATGATCTTGTAGCCCTTCTGCGGGTGCTGCTTCATGATCGCGAACTCTTCGTCGGTCAGCGACGCGGGCTTCTTCAGAATGTTGTCGTCAATCCCTATCTTCCCTACGTCGTGCAGCAGCGCGCTGATCCTGATCTTCTCTATCTCATCGTCGGGCAAGTCCAGCCCCTGAGCGATGGCGACCGAGAAGCGCGCGACGCGTTCCGAATGGCCGCGCGTGTACGGGTCTTTGCCGTCAATCGCGGCGGCCAGCGCCTTGACCGTGCCGAGGAACAGCTCGCGGTTCTCGTCGGCCGCGCGTTGCAGGTCGCCTATGAAGCGCTCAACCTGGTCGGTCATCTGATTGAACGAATCGCCCAGCTCGCTCAGTTCTCTGCCGCTGCTGACCTGTATGCGCTGCGAGAAGTCGCCGCTGGCGATGCGGTGCGCGCCGGCCGCAAGTTCCTGGACCGGCTGCGTGAGCTTCTTGGCAAAGAAGAACCCTATCAGGAGGGCGAAGGTGGCGGCGGCGAGGCTGATGACAAAGACCTGGCGGCGCATGTCCGCGACGGAGGCGAGCGCGGCGCGCTCGTCCTGGATGGCGATGACGCCCAGGCGCGAGTTGGCGTCCAACTCTGCCGTCGCGTAAGAGCCGATCATCTCAATCACGCGGCCGTCGCGCTCGACCGTGAAGGGGGCCAGCGCGGACTGTACCTGTGTGCCAGTTTCCTGCCAGTCCTGCACGACCTTGAGGTCCGTCATAGGCTTTTGCGAGTAGGCTACGCGCTCGTCCGGGTGTGCGACCGCGCGCCCCTCGTTGTCCACGACGAAGACTACGGGCAGGCCCGCGTCCAACAACTCCGCCTCGCTCCTGGAAGACGACAACTGCTGCACGACCTGAAAGACTTCGCGGAAAGAGACTATGGCGACGACCGCCGCGACGACTTCGTTGCCGTCCGCGCCGCCCATCACGGGCACGGCAATCGTCAAGGCCATCTCCTGCCCGGAGCGAATAATCTTGGGCCGGCTCAAGACCAGCCCGTCGCCGTTCATCTGCGCCAGGACCTCGCCGACGCGCTCCTCCATCTCTTCGGGCCTGATGACGTTCGACTGGAAAGCCCCGTGCGGCACGCCCTGTACGGGCTTGATGAAGAGAGCGATCAGGTTCGGGTCGCCCGTGAGCGCCTTCCTGAGCCGCGCGTCGGAGCCCGCTTCGTTGAGCACGCGGACGCCCCCTGCAAGCTCGAAAGCCTGCGCAAGCCCCGTCACCACGTCGCGGTAACGCTGCCCGTAAAGCTCAATCTGCCGGGCCTTGTCCTGCACAAGCTGAGCCTGGTAGCGCCTTTCGACCAACCCCAATTCGACCGCGCTCCGGTCGGACAGTAGCCAGCCGGCCAGCGCCAGGGGCAGAACCCCCACCACCAGCAGCATCCCCAGAACAATGTAGAGCAGGCGCACGCGCCCGATTCGGTCGAGCATCAGAGGTTAGAAAAGCGGCTGAAAGATTCGATTTTTGTGCATGAACTACGTCGGTGGCGGACCCGGTGGGAAACAACCAGACGGGGAATAACCAGATACTCCCTAATCCAGAATAGTACGCATATCGGACATCCCTGTCAATGAGTTTTACATCTTTTAATTGGCTGAAATGAAGGCTCTAAATACCGCTTTCAAGATAAAGGCGGTGCTTTTGAGGCTGCCGTTCTGACCGGGTTTTGGCTGGCGGCGAGGTTTGTCGAAGAGTGATTTTCTGCGGGCGTTCGGCGGCAAGCTGTGCGATATTTGGCAGACTTACGGGCGCGCTCTGGCGTCTAACCCCTTGAGCGCGCCCGAGCGGTAGTTAAAGGTTTGGGCCGGGTGGGGAGGAACGGGCGGCGCGCGCCGCCCCGTTATAGACGGCACGCCGATGGAGACTGTTTCGAGCGACGAGCAGATCGTGGAGCGCGCGCTCGCGGGCGATGCGGAGGCTTTCGGCGAGATTGTGCGCCGCTGGGAGCGACGTATCTTTGCGCTCGCCTACGGGATGCTCGACTGCTCGGAGGACGCGCGCGACGCCACGCAGGAGACTTTTCTCTCCGCCTTCCGCAACCTGCGCGGCTTTCGCGGCGAAGCTAAAGTTTCGTCGTGGCTGCACCGGATAGCCGTCAACCAGTGCATCACGCGGCAGCGTCGAGCGAAGGTGCGCAAGGAGTCCGCGCTCGAAGACGAAATGGCGGCTGACGGCGCTGCTTACACGGCCCCCGCGACCTCTTCGCCCGCGCGCACGGCCGAGAGCCGCGAGAGGCGAGAGATGGTGCGCCGCGCCGTCCAGGCTCTCCCGGCGGAGTTGCGGCAGGTGGTCGTGATGAAAGAGTTCGAGGAGCTGACTTTTCAGGAGATGGCCGACGCGCTCGACTTGCCCTTGAGCACCGTCAAAAGCCGCCTCTACACGGCGCTCCGGCAGTTACAGATGCGGCTCAGGAACATAGGCGCTGACGCGGCCTGAGCCTGGAAAGAGACATAACAGATGCGAGAGACCATCAATTCATGCGCCCGCGCCGAAGAGCTTGTCACCTATCTTTACGGCGAGGCGGCCGACCACGAGGCGAAGGACTTCGAGGTTCACCTGCGCCGGTGCGACGCGTGTCGCGAGGAACTGGCGGCCTTCGGCGGCGTGCGCGAAGCAATCGGCGACTGGCGGCAAGAGGCGCTCGGCCATTTGACGCACCCGGTTGTCGAACCAAACGCTTCCCCACTCTTCAATGCGGCCGAGATTTCTAAGCCGAGGCGTGCGTCTTCCGCGCTCGCGGCGCTGCGCGAGTTCTTCGCGCTCTCGACCCTTTGGGTCCGCGCGGCCACGGCCGCAGTTGCACTCGTCTTCTGCGCGCTCGCCGTCATTGCGGTCGCCCATTTCTTCGAGCAGCCTCAGACCGTCGTAGTGAAAGAGCAGATTAAGTCCGGCTACACGCGGGAAGAAGTCGAGGCCATGATCGCCGAGGCGATGAAGCGGCAGCAGGACACGCGCGAGAAAGAACAGGTTACGCACGGAACTATTCCACAGATAAATGGCACACGGCCCGAAGTAGCGTCTAACAATAAACACGAACGCCAAAGCGCTCAGCCGCAGATGGCGAGCAATAAGCGCGTGCGGCAACGCGCCCCGCGCTCGTCCGCGACAACGTCAACCGAACTAGCCTCGACGGAATATCTCCCGTTCACAGCGGGCCAGGAGGACGAAGAGCTGCCCAGTCTCGCGGACATCGTGGACGATGCCAACCAGGATTGAGCGATGAAATCTTCGCGGGAAAACTAAGGATTAAAGAGGGTCCGTGGAAATGAAGAGCATATTGACCAGGCGAGCGGCGGCGACGATGCTGACGCTTCTCCTGCTCGCGATTTCGGCCGCGCACTCCGTCTCGGCGCAGACGGCGGACGAGATGCCCGAGGTCGAGCAGAGTCAGCAGGAGTCGAACTGGAGAACCTTACTCAACCTCACGCCCGACCAGGTCAGGCAGATTCGCGAGATTCGTCGCGCGAACAGGCTCGAATGGCAGGCCGCGCGCCAGCGCGTGCGCGCAGCCCTGGGCGCTCTGGACCATGCCATCTACTCCGACGACGCGAGCGAGGCCGTCATCGAGCAGCGCGCGCGCGAAGTGGCCGAGGCGCAGTCGTCTGAAGTTCACCTGCGCGCCATGACGGAGCTAAGCATCCGGCGCGTTCTGACCCCGGCGCAGCTAGACACTTTTCGCACGATACGCCAGCAGCGCCGCGTCCGCGCGGCCGAAGAGAGGCGACGCCTGAGAGCCAGGCCGGCGCTCGGAGGCGCGCAGCTTGAGAACCCTGCGTCGGGCGAGCCGCCCGCGCGCGAAGGCAACACGCAACGCCGCACGCTGCCCAACCCGCGCAGGCGTCGAAACCTCCTGCGCGGAAGAATCCGGCCTTAGCCCCTGGGCCGAAGGTTGATGAAATTTCGCGCTCCGAAATGGCGTCCCGCCTCCCGCCTCACCGCTCCCTCCGAGCGGTGATAAACACTTGCAGTTCGTTTCCTGCTTGACGCGTCAAGCCAATTTTGCGCATGATAGGCCGCTCGTTCAGCACCGCGCGGTCGCACTCCAAGTTTTCTAGTTCCGTCTTGGCGCACCCGCGTCTTCCGGCCGGAGCTTTCCTCCTCGTTGACGGGAAGCAAGGGCCAGGCTGTTGAAAGAAACGCGCCGGCCCGGCGGGCCAGGCCGCGTTTTCAACCTACTCTCGAATGAACTTCGCCACGCGCGCTCTGCTCGAACTGCAAGAGACGACATTGCTGGTGGCTCGCGCCGCCCGCGGGCTGTTCAAGCGTCCACGATACATCACCGAAACCGTCGCGCAGATGGACGCCATCGGCGTAGGCTCTTTGACTATCATCATCCTGACGGGCTTCTTCACGGGCGGGGTGTTCACGCTGCAAACGTTCCCGACGCTCCAATTTTACGGGGCACAGAGTCAGACGGGCCGCCTCGTCGCGCTCTCCCTGGTGCGCGAACTTGGGCCAGTGCTGACGGCCCTGATGGTGACGGGCCGCGTCGGCTCGGCCATCTCGGCCGAGCTTGGCTCCATGACCGTCTCGCAGCAGATTGACGCCATGCGCGCGCTCGGCACGGACCCTGTGCGCAAGCTCGTCGCGCCGCGCCTGATCGCCCTCATCCTCACGCTGCCGCTGCTGACCGTCATCGCGGATGTGGTCGGCATCATCGGCGGGATGGTGGTCGCCCTCAGCCTTTACGGCATGTCATCTGACATGTACATGTCTTCGGTCTGGGAGGGCGTCACGGCCGACGACATTCTCGGCGGCATCATCAAGCCGATTGTCTTCGGACTCATCATCGGCTCGATTGCCTGTCACAAGGGACTGTCAACGGAAGGCGGAACGGTCGGGGTCGGGCGCTCGACGACGCGCTCGGTAGTCTCCGCCTCAATCGTCGTCATCATCGCGGACTTCTTCTTGGCGCGCGCGTTGCAGTATATACTTGACATGCCGAAATAGGATTTGAGTCATGGCTTCGACAGACGTAGAAATCCATAAATCCGTGCCGCCGCCCATTGACGGCCAGGTGAGCGAAGACGCCGCCGAGTCCACCTTCGCGGCGGAGGACGACCGCGACCGCGCCATCCCCGCCATAGAGTTTCGCGACGTGCACCTCGCCTTTGACGAGCGCAAGATTCTAGACGGCTTGAGTTTCAAGGTGATGAAGGGCGAGACGAAGATCATCCTGGGCGGGTCGGGCTCCGGCAAGTCAACGACGATCAAGCTCGTGCTCGGACTCCTCAAGCCCGATGCGGGTCGGATTCTCGTTGACGGCGAAGACATCACGGACTTCACCGAAGTCGAGATGATGCGCGTCCGCAAGAAAATCGGGATGGTCTTCCAGGAAGGCGCGCTCTTCGACTCGCTCTCGGTTTACGACAACGTCGCCTTCCGCCTGCACGAGCAGGGCGTGCCTGAAGAAGAGGTCGAGCCGGAGGTGCGCCGGATGCTGCGTTTCGTCAACCTCGAAGACGCGATTGACAAGATGCCGATTGAATTGTCGGGCGGCATGCGCCGCCGCGTCGGCATCGCGCGCGCTCTTGTCGGCGACCCCAAGATCGTGATGTTCGACGAGCCGACCGCGGGCCTGGACCCGCCGACGGCGCGCACCATCTGCGAGCTTGCCATCAAGCTGCGCGACCTGGAGGACGTTTCCTCCATCTTCGTCACGCACGAGATGAACAACCTCGAATACCTTTCCTCGGAGTACGCCGTCGTCAACGACGAGGGCGAGGTCATCTACGAGAAGGAGGGCGAGCGGCTCTGCCTGATTAACACCAAGGTGATGATGATACGCGACGGCAAGCCGATCTTCAGCGGCACAGACGAAGCCTTAAAGAAGTCCGAAGACCGCTACATCCAGAAATTCCTTCGCGGACACTAAGAAAGGAAAAAGGTAAAAGTAAAAAGGCAAAAGTAAAGAAATAAGAGCTTGTCTTTCGTCTCCCCTTTTGCCTTTTACCTTTTTACTTTTGCCTTCTGAG